>NZ_JAQOWX010000126.1:0-15814 GCF_028462495.1 Paucibacter sp. XJ19-41 | reverse complement strand
CGCGCCTGGCGGGCGCTGACCGAGGGCGCGGGCCGCATCGAATGGCAGGACCGGCGCCTCGGCGCCCAGGCCCAGGCGCTGGAGACCGAGGTCGGCGACTTCGTGCTCAAGCGCGCCGACGGGCTCTGGGCCTACCAGCTGGCCGTGATCGTCGACGACGCCGAGCAAGGCATCAGCGATGTGGTGCGCGGCGAGGATCTGGCCGACAACACGCCGCGCCAGCGCTGGCTGCAGCAGCTGCTGGGCCTGCCCACGCCGCGCTATCTGCACACCCCGCTGGTGCTGGGCGCCAATGGCGAGAAGCTGTCCAAGCAGAACGGCGCCGCCGCGCTGGACCTGAGCGATCCGCTTGCCGCGCTGCGCGAGGCGGCCGGCCATCTGGGCCTGCGTCTGCACGCCGGCACGCCGGCCGATGCCCTGGCCGAAGCCGTGTCGCTCTGGCGCGATTTATGATGCCGGCCATTCCAATTCAAGGATCCAACATGATCACCACCGCCAGCGGCCTGCAGTTCGAAGACACCGTCGAAGGCAGCGGCCCCGTCGCCAAGTCCGACCAGGAAGTCACCGTCCACTACACCGGCTGGCTCTACAAGGACGGCCAGAAGGGCAGCAAGTTCGACTCCANGTCCGACCAGGAAGTCACCGTCCACTACACCGGCTGGCTCTACAAGGACGGCCAGAAGGGCAGCAAGTTCGACTCCAGCAAGGACCGCAATGACCCCTTCCAGTTCGATCTGGACGCCGGCATGGTGATACGCGGCTGGGACGAGGGCGTGCAAGGCATGAAGGTCGGCGGCAGCCGCACCCTGATCATCCCGCCCGAGCTGGGCTATGGCGCCCAGGGCGCCGGCGGCGTGATTCCGCCGAACGCCACGCTGCTGTTCGAAGTGGAGCTGCTGAGCGTGGCCGGCGGCGAGGAGCCGGTCGAGCTGACGCTGCAGACCACCGCCAGCGGCCTGCAGTACGAGGACGTGGTGCTGGGCGACGGTGCCGAGGCCAAGAGCGGCGCCAATGTCACCGTGCACTACACCGGCTGGCTCTACAAGAACGGCAACAAGGGCAAGAAGTTCGACTCCAGCAAGGACCGCCGCGACCCCTTCAAGTTCAAGCTCGACGCCGGCATGGTGATACGCGGCTGGGACGAAGGCGTGCAAGGCATGAAGATCGGCGGCACCCGCGTGCTGATCATCCCCTCGGAGCTCGGCTACGGCCCGCGCGGCGCCGGCGGCGTGATCCCGCCGAACGCGACGCTGATGTTCGAAGTGGAGCTGCTGGCCGTTTGAGCCAGCGCGCGGCGGCGGCGATGCCGCCGCAGCCAATGAATGAACAAAGAAGCCGGCGGGCGATGAGCCTGGCCGGCTTTTTCAATGGCGGGAGGATGCTGTCGGTCAGGAGCAGGCGCTGGTTGGCGTCGGCTTCCGGGTAAGCATTACCGTCCTGCTCTCATGACACATGCTCAAATCTTAGGCAGGAATCGTCAATGATCAGCACACAACAAAGTTAAACCGCATGGTCGTCTCGTCTGACTTTTGGGCGTCGAATTACTACGAGCACCCGCCGCTGACGGACTTCGCGCTGGCCCGTGCCGAGCGCGTTCTGGGCGTGCGCCTTCCTGTGGAGCTGATCGCGCTGCTTCGCATCCAGAACGGTGGATATACCAAGGGGTTTATTCATCCGACGGCACAGCCGACGACCTGGGCCAAGGACCATGTTCCTCTACCAGACCTATCGGGCATCATCATCGACTCGAATCAACCGTCCCCAATGAACATGGTCCGCACGCCGGAAATGACGCTGGAGTGGGGGCTGCCACCGAAGCAAGTTCTTCTTTCTGGCGACGGGCACTACTGGATCACGCTCGACTATCGAAGCGGTGCCAGTCCATCGATCTCTTGGATTGATGTTGAATGCGGCGAAGATATCCAGATTGCATCTTCATTTGGGGCGTTCCTTGCCGGCCTTGTTGCAGAAACCTCGCAAGATGAGGTTTAACTTGACATTGGACCGGACCGCCTTCGGCGTCCGTTCACTTTCACGTTAGAGCGCACCAATTGGTTTCTCCCATCATCATCGACCCGCTTTCGGCTACCTCTTTGAGAGTTGTGCCGAAATTCAACGATGTTGAGCTGGCTTCCGCGACGGCGTTCACGGTTCGGTGGGAGTCGCAGCCGTATCTCATCACCAACTGGCACGTTGTGACCGGTCGCGATCCGGACACCGGTGAGTGTCTCGATAAGAAGCACGCGGCTATTCCGAAAACCCTGTCAGTGCGCTTTCATGCCAAGGGCAATCTCGGCGCATGGAGACTGGTTGACCTTCCGCTCCTTGATCCGGAGCAAGGGCACCTTTGGCTTGAGCATCCAATGGGAAAGGTCATAGATGTAGTCGCTATTCCAATCGCGGCAGTACCTGATATCCACGTCCACGCGCTCGACTTGGCGCTTGCCGATGTTGACATCGTCCCGACGCCAGCAATGCCGGTGTCCGTCATTGGATATCCGCTAGGACTTGCCGCTGGCGAGAGCTGGCCCATTTGGAAGACGGGCCACATAGCTTCTGATCCCGACCTCGACTATGAACCAGGGAGGCCTGCGTTTCTGATTGACGCGACGACGAGGTCGGGGATGTCGGGGGCGCCCGTCGTTCTACGTCTTGATAGCTACCGCCGGCGGAATGGAACGCAAGTTCTCGGTGGAGGAATGGCGACAAAGTTCATGGGCGTGTACGCTGGGCGCATTCATGACGCATCTGAGATCGGCAGAGTCTGGCGCCCCTTCGTCCTTTCCGAGCTGTTCCGGCGAAAGCTGATTTTCAACGATGTAACTCGAAGATCTGTCCCTGGGCGAGTGGCCGCGTGTCCGTGCGGGAGGGGTCGGCGATTCAAGGAGTGCTGCGGCAGTGCGCTTTAACTGGTCGGTCGACTCGTACACGTTGCGGCAAGGGGCCGGTCACCTTCACGTTGGAAGTCAATTCGACCAACCCTGCTGGGAGACGATATCGGAGATACAGAAGACGACATTGGGTCGGCAGCGACATTTCACAGCCCCCTGATGCAGTCGTCCGGAAGCTGTCATGCAGAATCGGCAAGCACACATGGGGGGTCACACATGCGCGAGCATGGGGGGTCACGAGCATGGGGGGTCAGAGCATGAGAGCATGGGGGGTCAAGCATGGGGGGTCAAAGCATGGGGGGTCAAGTCTTAAATCTGAAGTCCTCATGCCGCCGGATCAGCTGGCTGACCCGGGCCACCGACACACCGAGTTCCTCAGCCAAGGCCGTCATCGTCATGCCAGAGTCCTTGTGCGCATGCCACAGTGCTTCGGCCCGGTCCGTTGATCGAGACAGCCATTGCGCCAAGCTTGCTTGGTGCATCCGCTGCGCCTTGGGCACCTCGCGTGATGCCAGGTTTCTCCGGTCGGCTTCGTCTTGCTGGCGCTGCACGAACTCGTCGTCGCCCAGGTAGATCTGCTGCCTCAGGCTCTCCTCCCACAAGTGCACCCCCGGCCCATCCAGCACCAGTTGCGCGTACATAAGCGCCGCTTTTCGCTTTTGCTCGCGAGTCTGCGCCTCCTGCCCCAGCAGGAAGCCATGCAAGCCCGGCGTGTCCAGCCATGGCAAGGGTTCCGCCAGGCCGCAATGCGCCCGGTAACTGGACCACGGCCAATCACCCGGACGATCCACCATGCCAGCCCGCACCGGGTTGAGATCGACATAGCGGCACACCTCAAGCAGGTATCCCTCTCGGTCCACCAGAATTGCCTTGAAGCGGCCCTGGAACAAATGCCCGACCAGGCCGTGCCGGCGGTTGTAGGCCTGGGTGTAGACCCCGTTGATCTGCCGCATCAGCATCGACAGATTGGCGCGGCGCGTGCCCAGCACGAAGTGATAGTGGTTGCCCATCAGGCAGTAGGCAAGGGCCAAGGCATCGAAGCGATCCAGCATTCGAGCCACCACGTTCAGCAGCATGGCCCTGTCGCCATCGTCCTCAAAGATCGGCTCCCGCCGGTCGCCGCGCGAAGTGACGTGGTACACCGCGCCGGGGAACTCGATGCGAAGAGGTCGGGCCATGCTTCAGAACATAGGTGCTGAGGGGCTGGGGTTCAAATTTAAGACTTGACCCCCGGGCTTGTGACCCCCGGGCTTGTGACCCCCGGGCTTGACCCCCGGGCTGTGTTGACCCCCGGGCTGTGTGACCCCCGGGCTGTGTGACCCCCGGGCTGTGTGACCCCCGGGCTGTGTGACCCCCGGGCTGTGTGACCCCCGGGCTGTGTGACCCCCGGGCTGTGTGACCCCCGGGCTGTGTGACCCCCGGGCTGTGTGACCCCCGGGCTGTGTGACCCCCGGGCTGTGTGACCCCCGGGCTGTGTGACCCCCGGGCTGTGTGACCCCCGGGCTGTGTGACCCCCGGGCTGTGTGACCCCCGGGCTGTGTGACCCCCGGGCTGTGTGACCCCCGGGCTGTGTGACCCCCGGGCTGTGTGACCCCCGGGCTGTGTGACCCCCGGGCTGTGTGACCCCCGGGCTGTGTGACCCCCGGGCTGTGTGACCCCCGGGCTGTGTGACCCCCGGGCTGTGTGACCCCCGGGCTGTGTGACCCCCGGGCTGTGTGACCCCCGGGCTGTGTGACCCCCGGGCTGTGTGACCCCCGGGCTGTGTGACCCCCGGGCTGTGTGACCCCCGGGCTGTGTGACCCCCGGGCTGTGTGACCCCCGGGCTGTGTGACCCCCGGGCTGTGTGACCCCCGGGCTGTGTGACCCCCGGGCTGTGTGACCCCCGGGCTGTGTGACCCCCGGGCTGTGTGACCCCCGGGCTGTGTGACCCCCGGGCTGTGTGACCCCCGGGCTGTGTGACCCCCGGGCTGTGTGACCCCCGGGCTGTGTGACCCCCGGGCTGTGTGACCCCCGGGCTGTGTGACCCCCGGGCTGTGTGACCCCCGGGCTTGACTTGGCGAGATCAATGCCAACGGTCAGAATCGTCATGGACTTCCCCTTCCGAATATGTTGATGAGACACCGCACTTCCCATCGTGGCACTCGGTTGCCGTCTGCCGCAGCGCGGCTACCTCGGGACGGGGGAGTCCCTTTCATTCGTTAGACAGATCAAACACTATGTCAATCATTCAAGAGAGAACTGTCCTCGCGCTCGAAGCCATTAAAAGCGCCTTCGGTACGGAAGCGGGTGCCGACAGCGTTGACTTGTTCGTCGAGCATCATTTGGAGGAATTGCCCAACTCCTATTGGGTGGAGCATCTATCGTCGGGCAATCCGCGACCGTCTGAAGTTCTTGGCCTTTTGGTTCTGCGGGATTCCTGGGGTGAGGGTGACGCAGAGCATTTCGACTTCACACTCCAAGGCGATTCGACAGACTATGTTCTCTCTGTGCACTTCGATGAGGCTGGCCAGATTGATGGTATTGCAATGGAAAGTTGAAGGAGCGCATCTGTCTAACCCAGCCGCCTGGGGGTCATCCGCCTGGGGGTCAAGTCTTAAATCTGAAGTCCTCATGCCGCCGGATCAACTGGCTGACCCGGGCCACCGACAGGCCGAGTTCCTCAGCCAAGGCCGTCATCGTCATGCCAGAGTCCTTGTGCGCATGCCACAGCGCTTCGGCCTGCTCCGTTGATCGCTTGCCGCTCGCTCAATCAACCCGCAGCACCTCAAACTGCTGTCGATGTGGAGCGACCTGTATCGACACCTCATCCCCCTCGCACTTGCCCAGCAGGGCCCGGCCCAGGGGGGCTTCTCTGCTGATGACCTGAACGATCTGAGCGCCGCTGACCAGCTTCATGCTGCCGCCATCCGGGCCGAGAAAGAGATGTTGCTGCTTGTCGTCGGCATCGACCAGGCAGACCAGCGCGCCGAGCTGTATGCCTTTGCTGGCGTCGTAGGGGCTGGGGCGGAACTGGCGCCAGTTGGCCATCGCCTGGCGGATGGCTTCGGCGCGACGAGCTTGGCCGGTGGCCAGGTAGGCGGCTTCGAGGCCCAAGGTGTCGTACTTGTTCTCGGCGATGTTTTCTTCATGAGTCGCCACCTCATGCGCCGCCCGCGCGGCCTGTTCGGCTTGCTGCAGGTCTTCGGCGAGCCGTTCCAGTACCTGCTGCTGCAGCAAGAATTTATCCATGATGATGATGACGAAAGGCAGGCATCTCGAACCAGCGGGGGGGGGCAGGTCTTGATTATCAAGGCGCCACCGGTGGTCGACGCTGCCCTCTGCTGCAGGCGAACTCCAGCTATTTGCAGCGTGCCGCCCCTCCAGGCTCAGCCCTCAGGCTCCTCCACCCCGCCCGGCCCCTGATGGAACAGCAGATCCGCCACCGGCCGGCCGCCGACCAGGTGCTCGCTGATGATGCGGTCCAGGTTCTCGCCCTTCGCGTTGTAGTACCAGCTGCCCTCGGGCTGCACGCACATCACCGGCCCGCCCTTGCAGGCCGCGAAGCAGCTGACCCGGCTGCGTTTGACGCGCAGCTCCCCCTCGTGGATGCCGGCCGCCTTGAACTTCTCGCCCAGGCTGTCGAAGATGGCCTGCGCCTCGCCGTCCTGGGTGCAGCGCGTGCCGGTGCAGACCAGCAGATGGCGGCGGTAAGGCAGGATGCTGGGCTTGATGGTGGTGGTGGTGGTGGTGGTGGTGTCGTCGTCGCTCATGAGGGTTTCCGTTTGTTCCGGCGGCTGCGGCTGCTTTGCAGGCGCCGCCAGGCCAGCACACAGCCGCTCAGCGACAGCGCCGCGCCCAGCAGGCTCAGGGCCGTGACCACCAGATCGCGGCCCAGCACCGACGCGGCCAGCGGCGGGAAGTCCCAGCGATGCAGGGCATTGAAGAGCCAGCGGTTCCAGCGCCCGGCCTGGTCTACCCGCAGCGCCACGCGGGCCGTGCGCGGGTCCAGATAGTAGACGCTGCCGGCGGCATCGTCGAAAGCCACGCGGTAGACCGGGAAGGCGCGGGTCTGGTGGCGCAGCGCGTAGTAGTGCAGATCGGGGCCGTGCAGCCAGCCGGCCTCGACAACGCGGGCCTCCGGCTGCAGGCTAGCGGCGGCCGTGCGCAGCCGCGCCTCATCCAGCCCCTCGGGCAAGACCTGGCCCTGCATGTCCAGCAGCCGGCTGCCACCGGGAGCCGAAGCCAGCCACAGATGCTGACCCTGGAAGCGCAGCGCGGCCAGCTCGCCAACGCCATCGCGCAGAACGGCAGGCAGAGCATCGGGAAGCGATAGCGAGTCTGGCTGCAGCGCACCGCCGCGCCAGCGCTGCTGCTCGCCGGCCGCCGCACGCTCGCCGCCGGGCCAGCCCCAGGGCGCCATCGACAGCCAGCCGCTGAACAGCCAGGTCAGCAGCACCAGGCCGCCGCCCAGGCCCAGCAGATGGTGCCAGCGTTGCCAGCGCTCGCGGTAGGGGCTGACGCTGCCGCTGGCATAGCGGCCGCGCAGGCGCAGGCGCTGCATCCCCAGCACCAGGCCCAGCAGCACCAGGGCCAGCGCCGCCCCGCTGCTCCACAGCACCACATGGCGCCACAGGGGGCCGTTGGCGCGCAGCGGCGTGAAGTACAGCCAGTGCGTCACCGTGCCCAACCAGTTCCAGCCGCGCTCCCAGGCCCTCGTGTCCAGCACCAGCTCGCCGCTGCGCTGGCCGATGTAGAGCTCCAGCCCCTCGTCGCCATCGCCCTGGACCAGGGCCACGCGGTACAGCGGGCGCTGCGCGTTGAAGCGGCTGTAAATGCTCCACTGGTCGCGCTGCAGCAGCTCGACCTCGGCCACGGCAAGCCGGCGGCCACTGAGCCGCCCGCCCTGCTCGATGGCCAGTGCCCGCGCCTGCGCCTCGGTCAGCGGCACACGCGGCCGTCCGGTCAGGGCGTCGACCGCGTGCCAGGTCTTGCCCGCCTCCTGCAGCAGCCAGACCGGCCGGCCCAGCTGCTGCTGCAGTCGCAGGCCCTCGGGTGCCCCCGCGATGCCCAGCGCGGCCCAGGCCTGGGCCGCGCTGACCGGCGGTGGCGCGGCAAGCAGCGGGGCCAAGGCCTGCAGCCGCTCACCCTCCTGCAGCGCGGGTCGGGCCACGAACAGCATCACCAAGCCCGAGAGCAGCCACAGCAGGATCAGCAGGCCCAGCGCGATGCCCAGCCAGCGATGGAGGAGATGGAGCCAGCGCTTCATCGCTCAGCGCAGCCGCCAGTCCAGCACCAGGGCGGCGCTGCGGGGCGCGCCCAGCATGGCGGCGCGGCCGCTGCCCATGCTGCTGGCATAGAGCTTGTCGCCCAGATTGCGCAGCTGCAGGCGCAGGCTGGCGGCCTCGCTGAAGCGCCAGCCCAGGCTGGCATCGAGCACCGTGTAGGCGGCCAGGCTCATCGCGTTCTCGCGGTTCGTGAAACGCTGGCCGACATGGCGCAGCCCGGCGCCGATCTCGTAGGCGCCCGCGCTGTGGCTGAGCCAGAGATTGGCCAGGCGCTCGGGCACATTGGGCGGGCGATGACCGGCCAGCGAGACCGTCTCCTTGGCCGCGTTGACGACGAACAGATGCTCGTAGCGGGCCTGCACCAGCGCGGTGTTGGCATCGACACGCCAACCCGGCGCCGGCGTCCAGACCGCGCCGAACTCTAGGCCGCGCGAGCGCTGGCTGCCGCCCTGCACGCTGTCGTCCGGGCGGTTCGGCCGGGGCGAGGTGATGATGTGGTCCTTGACGATCTCGAACAGCGCCGCCGTCCACTCCAGACCGGCGCCGGCCCGCTTGTAGCCCAGTTCGAGCTGCCGGCCCTCGGTCAGGCGCAGATCCTTGTTGGCACTGGAGATCGACACCACATTGCCGACCGGATCGGTGCCGGTGCTGGCCTGGGCATAAAGGCTTTGCGTCGCATCGAGCTGGAACACCGTGCCCAGGCGCCAGGTGCTGGGGCTGAAGCGGGCCGCCCAGGGCGCCGGCAGCGCCGTGCCGGGCGCTGGATTGAGATTCTCGCGATCCACCCGAGTGCGATCACGGCGCAGCCCCAGGCTCAGCAGCCAGCGCGGCGCGGCCTGCCAGCTGGCCTCGGCGAACAGGGCCTGCTGATCGACCTCCGAGCGGCTGCGCGGCAGCAGCGCATCCCTGGCCTTGTAGAGGCCGGGATCGAAACCCTGCAAAGGCACGCGGCTGACGGTGCTGTATTCGTAGCGGTCGTTGGCATGCACGAAGTCCAGCGCCATCTGCTCGACGCCCACCAGGGCCTGCACAGCGCCAACGCGGGCCAGCAGGTCGGCCCGCAGCCCCGATTGGCGCAGCCGGTGCTGGATGCCCAGATAGCCCACGCGCTCGATCTGCTGGCCGTCCGGGGCCAGGCTGTACTCCTCCAGATTGCGCCACTGGCGATCGGCCTGGAAGCGGTAGGCCACGGCGCGGGCGCTCAGCGCATCGTTGATGCGCCAGTCCAGGCGCGCGCGGGCACGGTCCTGATCGACCTGCCAGAGCGCGTCGCTGACGTTGTAGTTCTCGCGGCGCAGCTCGGGCCAGAGGCTGCCATCGGCCTTCAGCGGCGTGCCGAAGTGATTGCTCGGACGTTCGCGATGCGCATCCAGGCTCAGGTCCAGGCGCAGATCGGGTGTGGCCTGCCAGCGCAGCGTGCTCATCAGCTTGGCGTGCCGGTGATCGCCGCGCTGCACATGGCCGTCGCCGCCAGTGGCCAGCGCATCCACGCGCAGCGCGGTGCCGGCGCTCAGGGGCTGGTTCAGGCCCAGACCCAGCCGGTAGTCGCCGGCCGTGCCCAGGCCTGCCGTCAGCTCCGCGCCCGTCTCGCGGCCCGGGGCCTTACGGACCAGGTTGACCAGGCCGCCGATGCTGCCGTCGCCATACAGCACCGAGGCCGGGCCGCGCAGGATCTCGATGCGCTGATAGCCCCAGCTGTCGGTCGGCGTGGACTGGGTGCCCGAGGCCGTGGCCATGCGCAGCCCGTCCTCGGCGCTGGCCACCGACTCGTTGCCGGTGAAGCCGCGGCTCGAGTAGGTGCTGCCCGAGGTGGCCGAGGCCTGCACCATGATGCCGGTGGCGCGACCCACCGTGTCGGCCACGCGGGTGTCGCCGCGGGCCTGCTGCAGGGACACATCGATGCTTTCGATGCTGGCCGGCGTATCCAGCGCGCTCAGCGCCAGGCGCGAGGCCGTCAGCTGCGGGGCCTTCAGGCCGCCGGCCTTGTGCGAGGCCCCCTGCACCAGCACCGGCCTGAGCTCGGTGGTCGGCGCGGTGCTGGGCGGGTCGACTTCGGCGGCGCAGGCCGGCATGCCCAGCAGGGTCAGGGCAGCGGCCGCGCAGGGGGCCACGACGGCGCAAGGCCGTGCAGGGAACTTCTTCATGATGATCAGCGCTCAACAAAGGGGGACGGCCACGCCGCCCGCGCCGCGAACAGCGGTGGACAGAGCAAGGCAGACAGGCAAGGACCATCCCTCGTGCGCACCACCTCCCCGTGGCCGCGCACCTCATGACGCTGCCGCCGGCCCGAGGGCTGACGGCGCATCGCCTTGTTGGCCGGTATCCGGGCTGACGGCGCGGCTCATATGCCCTTCCCAGACGCCGGGGCATCCAGTGGGCTGCGGATATGAGCTGCAGGTTTCTTCTTTCTGTCGAAACCTGGGTCCGTTTGACCGTTGCGGGGGCAGCTCAGGCAAGGATGGGGCCGCGTGGCCCTGCTCCCTCCTGATTCCCGTTTAACTGCGGCATCAATGACTGATCCCGCGAGCACCAACGGCGCGCATTCTATGCGAGGCCGGTATACCCCGATGTTGATCGGGCAAGACCAGGCCCCGGCCGTTCAGTCGTAGATTGACTTCTCGGGCCGCCGCGTGATCACCGCGATCGGCGGGGCCCAGCGTTCGCCGCGCGGCTTCGTGCTGGTCACCAGGGTGATCTCGCTGGGCTCGAAGACCTCGACGTTGTGCGTGATGGGCGTGGTCAGCAGGTACTGCGCGCGCGTGCTGCGCAGGAAGTGGCCGACCAGCTGGATATTGCGCACGTCCAGATGGGCAAAGGGCTCGTCGATAAAGACAAAGCCGCCGGGGGTCTCGTCGTCCTTCATCAGGCCCACCAGCAGGATCAAGCTCTTGAGCACCTGCTGGCCGCCCGAGGCCTCGCCGTCGTTCAGGCCCACCTCGCCCTTGCCGTCGAAGTTGAAGCGCACATGCAGGCCGGCCTGGGCCAGCACCATATCGTCGTTGTCCAGATGCGGCAGCTCGGCCTGGGCCATCACGCCGGCCAGTTCGCCGAGCTCCTGCACATTCTTCTTGTAGCGCCGCACGGTCGCGCGCAGCACATCGATATAGCGCTCGCGGGCATTGAAGGCGGCGATGCGCGCCATCTCGTTGCTGGCGCGGCGGTCCTCCAGCTGGCTGCTCTGCTCCAGCACCGAGACGTTCATCCGCGCATGGCGCTCCTGCACGGCGGGATCGGTCTCCCACACCCCGGTGTCCAGCTCCTGCTGCACATGGCGAGCCGCGATCTCGGCCTGCTTGGCGTTCTCGAACTCGTCGCGCAGCGCCTGCACCTTGGCCGGCTGCGTCCAGCTGGCCGGGAAGCGCTCGCGCGCCTCGCGCGAGGCCTTGGCCGCCAGGGCCAGGTCTTGCCGGCGCGACTCATGCTCGCGCAGCACGCGCAGCACATTCTCCTCGCTGGCCTTCAGCCCGCCCTGGGCGGCCTCATAGTCGCGCTCGCTGCGGGTGGCCGCGGTCAGCGCGCGGTCATGCTCGGCGTCGAGCGCGGCCATGCGGGTGGCGGCCTCGATACGGGCCTGGCGCAAGCCGGCCAGGCGGGCCCGGCCTTCCGCAAACTCGGCGGCCCGCTCGGCCAGCTCGCGCGCGGCCTTGTGGCCCTGGGCCGCCCGCTGCACGTCCTTGAGCTGGCGCTCGACCTCGGCCTGCTCCTTGGCGATGCGGCTCAGCTCGCTGTCGTAGCGGCTCAGCTCACGCTCCAGCGAGGCGCGGCGCGAATCCAGCGCCGAGGTGCCGAACTGGTAGTCGCGCGCCTCCACCCAGAGGCTGCGGCCGCCGCGACCGTCGCGGTAATAGGCCTCGGGCGTGATCCACTCGCCGCCGGCCTTGGCTCCGGTCTCGGTGTCCTTGACGCAGCGTATCGTCGCCAGCTGGCGCAGCAGCCAGCCGGGCAGCTTGGCATTGATCTTCAGCGCCGCCAGCAGCGAATCCTTGGGCGCCTGGGCCGGCGCGTTCTCGCCGTCGGCAACGACGTAATGGCGGTAGCGCTCCTTGGCCGCCAGGCCGAAGGCGCGGCCTTCGTCGCCGCTGTGGGCCAGCACCACCACCCAGCGCGAGGGCCGCAGCAGGCCCTCGGCGGCGGCACGCCAGGCCTCGTCGGCGATGTCGATGCAGTCGGCCAGCACATGGTGGGCGATGCCGGCCTCGTCGAGCGCGCGCCGAAAGCGCGTCACCTCGGGCGGCGGCGGCGGCAGGCGCTGGCCGCTCAGGGCCTCCATCGCCGCCTGGGCCTTGCGGCTCTGGTCGTTCTGGCGCGTGAAGCTCTCGCGCAGCGTGTGCTGGCGGCTGCTCAGTTCCTCCAGGCGCTGGGTCAGCTCCTGGCCGTCGGACTCCACCGCGGCCAGCGCCTTCAGCTCCTCCTCGCGCTTGGCCAGCAGCTCGACCGGGCGCTCGGCCTCGCGGGCCGCATCGAAGGCGCCGCGCGCGAGCTTGCGCTCGGCCTCCAGGTCCACCAGCTTCTGCTTGGCGGCCTCATGGCCCAGGTGCAGCGCATGCAGCTCGGCGCGCTTGGCCGACATCTGGCGCTTGTCGCTGGCGGCGAACAGGCGCTGGCGGTGCAGCTCGCGCAGGTTCTGCGCGGTGCGCGCGCGCGACTCGGCCCATTGCAGCACCGGCACCACCTCGGTGGCCAGGCGCTCGCGCTCCTTGAGCCGCAGCTGGTACTGCTGATAGCTGTTGACGCGGTTGGCCAGGTCCGAGAGCTGGGCCTGGGTGTGCGAGAGCTCGTGCGCGGCCTGCTCGACCTCCTTGAGCAGGCTTTGCTGGTGGCTGCGTGCCTGGTCGTAGCGGTCCAGCACCTCCTGGTCGCCGAAGACCTCGAACACCAGACGCAGCAGCTCCTTGGGCGAGAGTTCGCACAGCCGGTCGGTCTGGCCCTGCTCCAGCGCCAGCACGCGGCCGATCGCGCGGGTCAGGCCGGCGGCCTCGAGGCGGCGCTTCCAGGCCTCGATGCCCAGCCAGTCCTTCTCGGCCTTCTCGGCCAGCGCCTCGATCTCGTGCACGCCGTCCAGCATCACATAGCGGCGCTGCCAGTCGCCGCCGTGGCGCTCGATGCGGCAGGCCAGCGTCACTTGGTCGGAGTACAGCAGCGAGCTGGCGAAGGGGCGCGAGCTGTTCTGGCGGCCGCGCGCGCGGTTGTCCACCAGCGCGCGCAGCCAGGCCGTCTCGGCATTGGCGTGGCGCGCATAGGTCTTGTAGGTGCGGCCGCCCGAGCACTCCAGGCCCAGCAGGGTGCGCATCGCGTCGAGCAGCGTGGTCTTGCCCGAGCCATTGGGGCCGGCAATCGTGATGATGGCGCCGTCCAGCGGCATCGAGACGCGCTGGCAGTAGTCCCAGTGCAGCAGTTCCAGAGATTGCAGATGAAACATAGATGGGGTCAGGTCTCGCTGTCGAGTTCGGCTTGTTCGCCGGCCTGCAGCCGGGCAACCAGGGGCGCGGCGGCCGGGTCGGTCGAGCGGGCCAGCACATCGGCCAGCGCGCCGTCGAGGATGCGCGGCGCCAGCGTGTCGTAGTCCAAGAGCAGGTCCAGCAGCGGGCCTTCGGCGATGTCCTCGCCGCGGCGGATGATGAAGCCGTTGCGTTCCAGGAGCTTCAGATTGGAGTCCAGCCGCATCTTCTTGCCCAGCTGGTTGCCGAAATCGGCCAGCAGGCTGCGGTAGGACACGGTGGGCGAGACGCTGGCGGCCAGCGGCAGCGGCTTGTCGGTGGCGAAGAATTCGCCCTGCCCTTCCTCCTTGGCCTCGGCCCGCGCCACCTGACGCTGGCGCTTGGGCAGCACGATCAGCGACCACAGCACGATCAGCAGCGCGACGCCGTCGCGCGGCAGGTCCAGATTGTTCTTGGCCGCCAGGCCTGTCTCGCCGAACACCGAGACCTCGGCCGGGCGCAGCATCGCGACGCTGATATGGTCGGCATAGAGGTTGTCGATCACCTTCAGCCCGACCTGGGCCAGCCGGTCGCCCAGGGCGGCCCACAGCTCGGTGTCGATCAGCGCACGGCGCACCAGCGCATGGTTGCGGGGCAGCCAGCGGCGCGCGATCAATTGCGCCGCCAGGTGGGCGGCATCATCCAGGGCTTGGCTCATGAGGAAGAGGCTTCTTTCGGGGAATCGGGGGCCGGGTTGTAGAGCACACCGCGGCTCATCCACTTGACGAATTCATCGCTGGTCTCGCCCTGCTCGGCCGACCAGCGCACGCGCCAGGGCTGGCGCGCCATATCGCCGGTGGCGCCGCTGAGGTGCTGGGCCTGCGGGTCGCCCAGCAGCGGCAGCAGCTGGGCGCGGTAGGCGCTGCGCGCATAGCTGCCGCCCAGCACGGCCGGAGCCACGTCTTGCTCCAGCGCCTGGCCCGGCTCGCCGGCGGCCAGCCAGCGCGTCAGCAAGGCCTGCAGCTCGCCCATCTCGGGCGGCAGGCTCAGCACGGCCAGCTGGCCCGGCGGCGCGGCCTGGCCCGGCGGCAGCGGCTCGAGTTCCTTGGGCTTGGGCCGGTCGCGCTCGAACTCGGCCTCGGCCAGGTCCAGCAGCTCGTGCTGGGACACCAGCACCGGGTGCACCGGCCGCGAGAGCGCGCCCAGCGACAGGTTTTCGAGAAAGGGCACGTTCTGCAGCCAGCGCCGCACATCGGTGGTCGTGATGCCGGTGGAGCCCAGGGTCACGCGCTGGCGGTCGGCCTGCTGCAGCGCGCGGTTGAACTGGCTGGCCATCGCCAGCAGCCGCGCCTGGGCCAGGCCCAGCTCGCGAGCCAGCCGTTCCAGCCGCGCATTGCCGTCGGCCTCGGCCTGCTCGATGATGGCCTTCAGCGCCTCGCTGGCCCGCTCGACCAGCTTGAGCGCCCGCTCGAAGCGCTGGCGCGCGCGCCGCAGATGGAACTCCGAGCCGCTGGCGATCGCATCGGCGAATTCGTCGTAAAGCCGCGAGAGCTGGGCCTGCAGATGGTGCAGCTGGGCCGGGTCCAGGGTGCCCATCTGGTGGGCGCCGGCCACATTCGCCAGCAAGGCCGCCAGGTCGGCGTCCTGCTCGGCCGCCTGCGTCAGCGGCGACAGCAGGCCCAGCAGGCGCTGCGCCAGCGGCGTCACGCTGTACTGCTGGTTCGAGCCGTCCCAGGCCAGCAGCTCGGCCTCGCGCAGGCGCTTGAGCACCAGCTCCAGCGCCTCCTCGCGCAGCGAATGGAAATGACGGTTCAGCGTGTCGCGCGCCACGCGCGACTCCGGCAGCGCCATCAGCTCCATGAACACCCAAACCCGCAGGCGCACCAGGGCCGCCGGCCCATGGCACAGCGCCCGCAGCGCGGCCAGCAGGCTCTCGTTGCGCTCCAGCTGCCACCACAGCAGCGCCTCGGTCGGCGCGGATCCCTCGCGGAAATAGTCTTCGAAGCGCAGCTCGACGGTGTCGTCGGCGGCGCTTGCCTCGTGATCGGTCATGGCAGGATTATCCCAGGGCCAGAAGCGGCCTCCTCGGCCACCTGCGCGGCCACCTCCTCCAGCACCCAGTCGACGAAGGCCCGCACCGCCGGATGCTCGGCCAGTTCGTCGCGGCAGGCCAGCCACATCGTCTTGTGCCCGTCCGCGCCGCCGGTGCGGCCGGCCCGCGCGGCGGGCTCCTGCGCCAGCG
>NZ_JAQOWX010000125.1:0-15995 GCF_028462495.1 Paucibacter sp. XJ19-41 | reverse complement strand
CGCAGCCGCTGGCCACCGTGCGGCGCCTGCGCCTGCGCAGCCTGCTGCAGCCGGACGCGCCGGAGCGTGCCGTCGAGCTGCCCGGCGAGGGCTTTCACAGCTTCAGCTGGGCGCCGGACGGCCAGCGCTTCGTGCTGGAGCGGCGCGTCGACCTGGGCAATGAGCTGTGGATGGGCGAGACCGCCAGCGGCGAGCTGCGCCAGATTCCCTTTGTGCGCCTGAGCAATGCGCTGGGCCAGGGCGAGCAGGCCTGGCTGAACCCGCGCGAGCTGGTCGTGCTGACGATACCCAAGCGGCGCGGCGCCGCGCCGCGCGCCCAGCCCAGCCCGGTGGTGCAGGAGCATCAGGGCCGCGCCTCGCCCGAGCGCAGCTATCCCGACCTGCTGCAGTCGCCGCATGACGAGGCCTTGTTCGAGCACCATGTGCGCTCGCAGCTGACCCTGGTCAATCTGGCCAGCGCGCAGTCGCGCGATATCGGCGAGCCGGGCCTGTTCGCCTATGTCAGCAGCGTCGGCGAGGGCCAGTACCTGCTGACCGAGCGCCTGGTGCGCCCCTTCAGCTACCGCCTGACCTGGGATGATTTTCCGCAGGTGATCGAGCTGCGCCAGCGCGACGGCCGGGTGCTGCGCGAGCTCGCCAAGCTGCCGCTCAAAGCCGGCGTCGCGATCGACGGTGTGCTGCCCGGCCCGCGCATCTTCTACCCCTCGCCGACCAAGGATGCGGCGGTCTACTGGGTCGAGGCGCTGGACGGCGGCAACCCGAACAGCCGGGTGGCCTTCCGTGACCGGGTGATGCGGCTGGACCCGCCCTATGACGGCGAGCCCATCGAGGTGCAGCGCATGCCGCAGCGCTTCACGCGGCTGCGCTTTCTCGACGATGGCCAGCACGCGCTGCTGACCGAGACCGACCGGCTGCGCGCCTGGACCCGCACTTACCTGCTGCCGCTCAACGGCAGCCAGAGCAAGCCGCTGTTCGAGCACTCGCTGCGCGAGCGCTACCGCCACCCCGGCGCGCCGCTGATGCGCACGCTGGCCAATGGCCACAACGTGATCCAAAGCACGCGCGAGGGCGAGATTTTCCTGATCGGCCAGGGCGCCAACCCGCGCGGCGAGCGCCCCTTCCTGGACCGGCTGTCGATCAAGGACCTGAGCGTGCAGCGCCTGTTCCAGTCGGCCGACAGCGCCTACGAGATGCCGCTGGCGACGCTGGACGATAAGCGCCTGCTGCTGCAGCGCGAGAGCCCGGTCGAGCCGCCGAATCTGTATCTGCGCGAACTGGGCAATGGTGGCGCGACGGCGCAGGCGCTGACCCGCATCAAGGACCCGAGCCCGCAGCTGCGCCGGGTCAAGCGCGAGCTGGTCAGCTTCAAGCGCGCCGACGGCGTCGAGCTCTCGTTCTGGCTGCATCTGCCGCCCGACTACAAGGAGGGCGAGCGCCGGCCCACGCTGGTCTGGGCCTATCCGCTGGAGTTCAACGACGCCGCGCTGGCCGGCCCGCTGGCCGGCGCACCACCTCGCTATGCGACGTTAGCCGGCCTCAGCCCCCAGCAGCTGGCGCTGGACGGCTGTGTCGTGCTGCACGACGCCACCATGCCGGTGGTTGGAGATGCGCGCACGATGAATGACGGCTTCATCGAGCAGATCACGATGAATGCCCGCGCCATCATCGACAAGGCCGAGGAGCTGGGCGTGGCCGACACCCGCCGCATGGCCATCGGCGGCCACAGCTACGGCGCCTTCATGGCCGCCAATCTGCTGGCGCACACCAAGCTCTTCAAGGCCGGCATCGCGCGCAGCGGCGCCTACAACCGAACACTGACGCCGTTCGGCTTCCAGAGCGAACGCCGCTCGCTGTGGGACGCCCGCGAAACCTATCTGAAGCTCTCGCCCTTTCTCTACGCCAACCAGATCAAGGAGCCGCTGCTGCTGATACACGGTGAGGAAGACAGCAACTCCGGCACCTATCCGATGCAGAGCGAGCGCCTCTACCAGGCCCTGGCCGGCCTGGGCGGCACGGTGCGCTATGTGGCGCTGCCGCACGAGGGCCATGGCTACACGGCGCGCGAGTCGGTTGGCCAGGTGCAGTGGGAGATGAGCCAGTGGCTCAAGACGCATCTGGGTGATCCGCGGGCGCCCTGAGGGCAAGCTAGAGCAAGGTGCTCATCTGGGTATCGCCAGCGGGCCGCAGCGGCAGGTAGATGTGGAACACCGAACCACCACCCTCGCGATTGGTCGCGTGGATGCGACCACCATGGATCTCAATGATCTTGCGGCAGATCGCCAGGCCCAGGCCGGTCCCTCCCGAGCCGTCCTTGGTATGGCTGGACTGGACAAAGGCCTCGAAGATCGATTCCAGCTCGGCTGGCGGAATCCCCGGGCCTTGATCGGCCACGCTCAGGTGGATCTCGCCCTGCGGTGTCAGCTCACCGCGCACTTGCAGCTCGCCCCCCTCAGGCGAGAACTTGATCGCATTGGCCACCACATTGCGCACGACCTGCTGAAAGCGTAGCGGGTCGACCTTGGCGACCAGAGGCTCCTCGGGCAGCGCCAGGGACAAGCGCAGCTGGCGACGCGCCATCAAGGGATCAAGTTCTCGCAACACACTCTGCACCAGGCCGCGCACATCGCTGCGCTCCAGATCGAAGGTACCCACCGGACTCTCGATCTTCGAGACATCCAGCAGATCATTGACCAGAGCCAGCATGCGTTGCCCCGAAGCGTGGATGTCGGTGAACATGCTCATCAACTTGGGTTGATCGCGCCCGCGCATCATGCCGAGTTCAGAGAAGCCCAGACTCGACTGCAGCGGCGTTCGCAGTTCGTGGCTCATATTGGCGACGAACTCGGACGTGGCGCGCGAGGCTTCCTCGGCCACGTCACGGGCCTCGCGCGTGGCGCGCTCGGCATCGCGGAACTCGCTGACGTCCATCAGCGTGGCCAGGATGCCGGCCGGTTCGCCGTGTTCGTCGCGCACCATCACCTTGGTGACCACCATATCGCGGCGCTGACCGTCGCTGTGCAGCAGCTGGGTCTCGTAGCGCAGGCGCCCGCCCTCGCTGAGCAGGCGCTGGTCCTGGGCCTCATGGACAGCGCGCTCGGCCACCGGCATGAAATGCCCGACCTCGGTGCCGATCACATCGGCGCGGCGCCGCCCGGTGAAGTCCTCCCAGGCCTTGTTGACCGAGACATAGCGGCGATGGATGTCAATCATCGAGATCGGTTGCGGGCTCAGCTCCAGCAGCAGCCCGGTGAAAGCCAGCTGATGCTGCAGCCGGGCCTGGGCAGCGTAGCGCTCGGAAACGTCCACCGCGCTGCCGGCAAAACCAAGGATGCGTCCCTGGCCATGCAAGGGAACGACCGCCAGATCGAAGCGGCGCAAGATGCCATCGCTGGTCAGCACAGAGGCCTCGGCGCTGCGCACGCCGGTGCGATCACTGAGGCTGAACAGCTCGGCCACGCGCTCGCGGTCCGCCGGGATGACGAGATCCGGCAGGCGCCGGCCCAGCGCCTGATCGCCGCGCGCCTGGCTGATCGCGCCCCAACGGGCGTTGACGAAGCTCAGCACGCCTTCGGCATCGGTGCGGAAGATCAGCTCCTGCACGCTCTTCAGCAGCACACTCATCTCGCGCTCGCGCAAGGCGACCTGCTCATGCGCCCGGTTCAGTTCCCGCCGCGCCTGGCTGCGAGCACGCAGGCTGCGCAGCACCACGGCGGCCGTGCCCGCAATCAGCAGCAAGGCGCCCAGACCTATGGGCAGCAGCCAAAGCAGGTTCTGGCGCCAGGCCGCCAGCGCGGCCAGCTGCGACTGCTCCACCAGCACCACCAGCGGTCGGGTGCGCGACACCCTGAAGGCCACCACTTGCGGGCCTGCGTTGGTGCCCGTGCCCACATAGCTGCCATGCTCGCGCGCCGGCAGCCATTCATCGAACACCGGATGGCCCTGCAGGCGCTGACCGGACTCCTGTGCCAGCAGCTGCGTCGCGGCCAGCACGCTGCCGTCGTAGCGGGTCAGCAAGGCCAGGCCGGACGGGTCGGACAACACGCTTTGCTGGTAGTTCGCCAGCGCATCAGGGTTGATCAGGGCCAGCAGCAGCAGGCGCTCACCGCCGGGGCCGCGCATCTGGCGCCACAACGGCAGCATCGTCAGGCTGGGCGCCAAGGGCGCACGGGCGGCCGATGCCAGGTCCGCAAGACCGCGGCCGGCCTGCGGCGGCGCCAACAGATCCCGCCCCTCGGCAGGCAGCGTCCCCAGCAGGCGCAGATCGATACGCAGGCCACGCTCGGCCAGCGTCGAGCTGGCCAGCACATGACCGTGCAGGTCCAGGACCGCGAGGCTGCGCATGAACGGCAAGCCAGGCATTGCTTGGGCCAGCAGCGGCTGCAGCCGGCCAGGCTCGGTGTTGGGTTGCAGGGCCACACTCTCGTTGAGCGTGGCTAGCGCCAGGGCGGCAGTCTCCACAGTACGGGTGACATGATCCTCCAGCACCCGCGCCAGCAACTCGTTGCGCGCACGCGCGTCCTCCAACGCTATGCGCCGCTCAAACCAGGCAAACGCACTCAACGCCAGCACGGTCAGCAAAGCCAGCAGCACCGCGACAAGGCCAACCAGCGGGCCGATGCGCCAGGGCTTCGCGAGGATGGCTGCGGTCGGACGCATCCCGCTAGTTCACCACGATCTCGGAAAGGCCATGCCGCTTGGCCGCCGTCTGCAGGCGGCCATCGCGCTTGATACGGCCGACAAACTCGTCCAGCCGCGCCAGCCACACGGGGTCGCCCCGGCGGATCGCGTAGGCATAGGGCAGCACATGGAAGGGCTGGGGCGGCGCAACGAGCTTGGCCCAATCGGCGTTGTCCAGCAGCCGTCGGCTGTAGGGGTAGTCGGTCATGAAGACATCGACCCGCCCGGCCTCCAGCTCGCGCTCGCGCGTGGCCGGTGGCCGCACCACAGCTACCTTGGCATGCTTGAGCGCAGCGGGCATCACGCTCTCCATCACCGTGCCGGCCTGCACGGCCACGACCACGCCGGGCTTGTCGATGTCGGCCCACTCGCGCACGACGCGGTTGCTGCGGGTCGTCACCCCGTAGATATCGCTTTGCAGATAGGGCTGGCTGAAGTCCAGCTGCTGGCGGCGCTGCGGCAGCACGCCAATCGCGAACATGGCCACATCGCAGCGCTCGCTCTTCAGGTCCTGGATCAGCGTCGGGAACGACGACTCGACATGACTCAGCTTGACCCCCAGATCCTTCGCCAGTTCGGCCGACAGATCAATATCGATGCCGCCCAGCTCGTTGGAGCGCGGGTTGCGGTAGGTCACGCCGTAGTAGTCGGGCCAGATGCACACACGCAGTTCGCCCTCGGCCTTGATACGCTGCATGGTGGGGCTGGACGGCTGAGCCTGAGAGAGGGGCAATGTCAGCAGCAGGACGGCGCACGGACTTATCTTTTTGATGCTCAACATGATGTGATCCTCAGGCTTTCAGTCGCCGTCGACCAGCGCCTCGAAGCTCGGCGGCTGGCGGTTGATGCGATTGCGCAACTCGATCAGGGTGCTCGCATGGGCCAGAAACACCTCGACCACACGCGGATCGAAGGCGCGGCCGCTCTGCTGGGACAACATCTCCAGCGCCACTTCATCAGCAAACGCCTTGCGATAGCAACGGTCCATGGTCAGCGCATCGAAGTAGTCCACCACCGCGACGATGCGAGCCGATAGCGGGATGGCCGTACCTGCGAGGTCGGCCGGATAACCGCCGCCATCCCAGCGCTCGTGATGACCCAACGCCACCTCGGCGGCCAGTTGGAACAGAGGGATGCGAGAACGGCCGAGGATCTCGGCCCCCATGCGTGGGTGCTCATTCATCACCGCGCGCTCCTCTGGTGTGTACGCCCCTGGCTTCTTCAGCACCCGGTCGGGGATGCCGATCTTGCCGATGTCGTGCATAGGCGCCGCGCGCCTGAGCATGCGAGCGAAACCGACGGGCTCACCCAGCATCAAGGCAAGAGCCTCGGCCAGATAGCCGATGCGCACGATGTGCACCCCCGTGTCGTCATCCTTGAAATCGGCGGCCAAGGCCAGGCGCAGCAGGGCTTCATGGTGGGCGCATGAGACCTCGCGCAGCGCCTCGTTGCGCTCGTGGTACATCCGGCCCAAATCCATCACGATGCGCTCCATCTGGGCAGACGCAGCATCGTCGAAGACCCGGTCAGGCCGGGCGGAAACAGCGGTAGAGATCATGATGTTGTCGCCCTCAGGCCATTTCCGGCAGCGCAGCAAGATGATCAATCAGCTGCAGCGGGCTGAAAGGCTTCACCAGATAGGCGTCGGCTCCGGCCTGCATGCCGGCCTCGCGATCCCTAGCTTGGCCTCGGGCGCTCAAAAGCAGGACTTGTACGCCCTGCAGTGCAGGATTGGCCTTGATCCTGCGGCAAACCTCCAAGCCATCGAACGCGCCGGGCATCATCACATCCAGCAGCACGACATCTGGTCGAACAGTCTCGACAAACCGCAGCGCAGCTTCCCCAGTCGCCTCCTCGCGAATCTGGTAGTTGTCAAACTCCAGCGTCATGCGGATCAGGCGGCGGATGTCGGCATGGTCGTCAACAATCAATATGGTCTTCAAGATGGCTCCCGATGGGTCAGATGGCGTGACACAATTATTACTTGTATCATTTTTATCAAGCAACCCTTCGAGCAATTCGGGTTTGACGAAAACCGGCAAAATTGCGCAATGCCCAAAACCAATCCATCACCTGTCGCTGACGAAACCAGCGACTACAGCACTTTGGAAGTCGCCCGCCGCTTGGGCATGGCCGTTCGCTCGGTACAACTGATGGTGGACCGCGGCGAACTGGACGCCTGGAAAACCCCCGGTGGCCACCGCCGTATCGCCCGCAGTTCGGTGGAAGCCTGGCTGGCGCGGCGTGGTGGACCAGCGGTTGAGGCGCCGACGGATATCCAGCCTCGCGCGCTGCGGACGGTCGATCAGCGCCCGCGCCTGCTGTTGATCGAAGACTCGGTCCATTACCAGAACCTGATCGCCATGTTGCTGGGTCAGCAGTTCCCGGAGCTGGAAGTACATATGGCAGCCGATGGCATCGTCGGCCTGGCCATGTATGGCCAGTTGCAACCCGAATTCCTGCTGGTAGACATCCTGTTGCCTGGCATCGACGGCGCCACCTTGATCACCAGTCTGCGCTCCCATCCCCAGTTCGCGGGCAGCCGCCTGATCGTCATCACCTCGCTGGATGCCGCCCAGCGCGAACCCTATGCCTTCGCGCTGCAGGGCGTGCCGGTTGTGCACAAGCCGCGCCTGNGCGCGAACCCTATGCCTTCGCGCTGCAGGGCGTGCCGGTTGTGCACAAGCCGCGCCTGGTCATGGAGCTGCCAGTGCTGCTGCGTGAACAGCTGGGGCTGGGGGCCAGGACATGAACGCCGGTCCACCTCGGGTGCTGCTAATCGAGGATGACGCCTCATTGCAGCGCTTCGTCAGCCTGGCCCTGGAAGACCTGGGGGTCGAACTGCTGACCCTGCCGACGGTGGATGCAGGTCTGGCCGAACTGGGCCACGCAGCGGTGGAACTGATCCTGACCGACCTGATGTTGCCCGGGCGCTCGGGCTTCGAGTTGATTGATGCCCTGGCCGCCAATCCGACCCTGCGTGGTACAGCGAAGCTGGTGGTCTTCAGCGCCGGGCTGAACCCACAGACGCGCCAGCGCCTGGAGCGGCCCGAAGTCTGGCGTCTGCTGTCCAAGCCCTGCAGCCTGGCTGATTTGCAAGCCTGCGTTCGCGACGCGCTGGCCCTGCGGGGCGAGCAGCGGTGCGAACCCACAGCCGCACCCCAAGACGAGCCTGAGACAGCTCGCGCCATCGCCGATTATTTCGACGGCAACGAAACGCTGTACCGCAGCTTTCGCGCTAGCTGTCTGCAGCAGTTCCGCGCAGACTTGGTAGAAGGTGACCGCGCCCTGGCTGCCAGCGACGCCCAGGCCCTGCGGCGCCTTGCCCACAGCCTGAAGTCCGTGCTGCTGACTCTGGGGCACCCAGGGTCAGCAGCCCTCGCCCGCGCGCTGGAAGACAGCAGCCATGCGGCCGACTGGGCTGTTGCAATGCCGCAATGGCATGAACTGCGGGAGCAGCTTCAGGCGCTTCGATAGGTTTCGACAGCGGCTAATCCCGCATTCTCGCCCAATGATGTGATAGTTTTCACATCAAATTTGATACAAATATCATTTGTATCATTTAAGATTGCTCGCATCACTGATCAACTTCGCCCGTTCGCAGCGGGTCTTGATGCGATGTCTACTGCCACGCTATCCCCCCAAGCCGCCGCCATCCGGCGCGTCCCGCCCGGCAACGCCCTGATCGAGGCCGCTGCAGCCACAGGCCTGCCACTGGAACTCCTGTGCTTCCGAGCCGGCGGCCAGGAGTACGGCCTGCCGCTGCACAGCATCCAGGAGATCCGCAGCCACCAGCAGGCCACGCCCCTACCCGGCCAAGATGCCGCCGTGCTGGGCGTGCTGGACCTGCGCGGCCAGGTGATCGCGCTGCTGGATCTGTGCCGCCTATTGAATCTGCCCATGGCCACGGGCGAGGACGCCGAGTTGCGCGCCGTGGTCGTGCTGGTACAGGACGGGCGACGCCTGGGCCTGATGGTCGATGAGGTGCTCGACGTGTTGCCGGTCTCCCCCGAGCGGCTGCGGCTGCTGCCTCAGCTGCCCGGCGACTTCGCCCACCACTACCTTCGCGGCATGGTCTCCAGCGATGAGCGCCGCGTGCTGCTGCTCGACCCGAGCCTGTGGATCGCCGCGCACGCCACCGCCTGAACCACCAACACCACCGAATCGAGAACACTGTCATGAAACTACTCAAACACCTCAGCATCACCCAAAGCCTTTACCTGGTGGCCGGCGCGGTCTGCGCCGGGCTGCTGGCGCTTGCCGGCTATGCCTGGAACAGCCTGGGCCATGTGATAGAGACGGCCGAGCATATCGAGCATGTGCGCGTGCCCCAGCTGACCCGCATGGCCGGCGTCGAACTGGCTCTGACGCGGGCCTCGCTACAACTGCGCCATGCCATCCTGGCCCGCGATGCGGCCGAGCTGAGCGCGGCCCTGGACGACATCGGCGGCCAGCGCCAGCTGATCGACAAGGCTCTGGCCGACTATCAACGCGACCTGAGCACTCCCAAGGGCAAGCAGCTCTACGAGTCTTTGCCCCAGCGGCTGCAGCAGTTCTGGGGCGTGGCCGAAGCCAATATCGCCCTGATTCAGCAGGGGCAGAAGCAGGAGGCCTTTGGCTTCCTGGTCGACAAGACCATCCCCGCCCGCAACAGCGTGCTTGAAGTGCTGAGCGGCACCGTCGCCTACCAGCAGGAGACACTGGTCGCCACCATCGACAGCGGTACCGTGAAGAAGGCCCAGAACACCTTGCGGGTGATCGAAGCCCTGGCGATGAGTGTGGCGCTGCTGCTGCTGTTCTCTATATGGCAGCTCAGCCGGCTGCTGCGGCAACGCATTGCGGCCTCGCGGCAGGTGGTCGAGCGCGTGCGCGACGGCGATCTGAGCCAGCCCGTCACGGACTCGCGCAAGGACGAGTTCAGCCCGCTGCTCGCGGCGATGTCTGCGATGCAGAACAGCCTGTCCGGCCTGGTCGGTACGGTGCGCGGCAATGCCGAAAGCGTGGCCACCGCCAGCGCCGAGATCAGCCAGGGCAACACCGACCTGAGCCAGCGCACCGAGGAGCAGGCCTCGGCTCTGCAGCAGACCGCCGCCTCAATGGAGCAGATCAACGGCACGGCCCAGAGCAATGCCGACAACGCCGCCCAGGCCAGCCAGTTGGCCACCAAGGCCTCCGGCGTGGCCGATCACGGCAGCCAGGTCGTCGGCGAGGTAGTCAGCACCATGCGCGAGATCGAGCAGGCCTCGCGCCAGATGCAAGACATCATCTCGGTGATCGACGGCATCGCCTTCCAGACCAATATCCTGGCGCTGAACGCGGCGGTGGAAGCTGCCCGTGCCGGCGAACAGGGCCGCGGCTTCGCGGTGGTGGCCGGCGAGGTGCGCAGCCTGGCTCAGCGCAGCGCCGAGGCGGCCCGACAGGTCAAGAGCCTGATCAGCCAGAGCGTGGAGCGTGTCAACGCCGGCTCCAGCCTGGTCGACAAGGCTGGCAGCACCATGCTGGAGGTCAAGGCCTCGGTGCAGCGGGTCAGCGACATCGTGGGCGAGATCGCCGCCGGCAGCCGCGAGCAGATGAGCGGCGTGACGCAGGTCAGTCAGGCCGTCAACCAGATGGACCAGACCACTCAGCAGAACGCCGCACTGGTGGAAGAGTCGGCCGCCGCTGCGGAGAGCCTGCGCCAGCAGGCCGAGACGCTGGTCAGGGCCGTAGCGGTGTTCCGCACCGGCACAGGCCCATCCGCGCCCGTCGCGTCGCCGGCACCGGCCGGCTGGACCGGTGAGGAGCGCCGCAGCCCCAACCGCGCCACCAACGTCACCCGCCCTGCTTTCGGGCACCGGGCGGCGCCGGCGCCGCTGCGCGCGGCGGCCACCGGCACCGATGGCGAGTGGGCCAACTTCTGAGCCATGGGCACCGCCAGCGTCCTGAAGCCCGTCAGCGCCGGTTTGCCGCCGGCCTGCGATACGCCGGAGTACCTGAGCCTGCGTGTTGGCGGCCGAGACTACGGCATCGACCTGCGCCATGTGCAGGCCATCCAGCCTTATGACGAGGGACTGCGGCTGATGGGAGCATCGCCCTGGCTGTGTGGCGTGAAGGACCGGCAGGATGCATTCGTCCCGCTGCTGGACCTGCGCGCCCTGGTGCCCGCCGCCGTCGCGCGCGCCGCCACGCCGCTGCGCCGGGGGGTCGTGGTCGTCATCGAGCTGCCGCAAGGCCGGCTGGGACTGCTGGCCGAGGCCGTCAACGATGTGCTGGAGCTGAGCGGTGCGCCGGTGGCCGGCATGCCGAGCGGTGTGACTTCGATACGCCTGACGCAGGGCCCGCGCAGCGTACAAATACTGGACCCGCGCCTGCTGGACGGGCTGCCGGCCGGACGCTGAGCGCGCGCTCAAATCGCCAGCGGATCCACATCCACCGCCCAGCGCAGCAGCCCCTTGTGCTCGCGCTTGAGCATCTGCAGCTCGGGCATCCACAACCACAGCAGGCGCTGCAGCGCGCCGCGGGTCGGCGATTCGACCAGCATCTGCAGGCGCTCGATATTGGCCACCCGGGCCACGCTCATCGGCACCGGCGGGTAGATCAGCAGGCCGCTGGCCGCGGGCAGGGCCTGGGCCCATTGGGCGGCGGCGCTCAGAAAGTCGCGGGCGGCCTCCACCGTGCGGCCCTCGGCGCGCAAGAGCGCCAGGTGTGAATAGGGCGGCAGGCCGGCGCTCTCGCGCTCGGCCAGCTGGCTCTGGGCAAAGGCCTCGAAGTCATGGCGCTCCAGTGCCTTGTAGAGCGCATGCTGCGGATGCCAGGTCTGCACCCACATCTCGCTGCGCGCGGCCTGTTCGGCATCACGGCCGGCCCGGCCGGCGGCCTGCATCAGCAGCGCGAACAATCGCTCGGGCGCGCGGAAGTCGCTGCTGAACAAGGCGCCGTCCGGGTTGACCGCCGCCACCAGCGTGATGCGGCGGAAATCGTGGCCCTTGGTGATCATCTGGGTACCGACCAGGATGTCGACCTCACCGGCATGCACCGCGCCGAGCTGGGCTTCCAGCGCACCCTTGTGCTTGGTCGAATCGGCATCGATGCGGGCGACGCGGGCGCCCGGCAGGGCCTCGGCCAGTTGCTCTTCCAACCGCTCGGTGCCGCGACCCAGTGGCGCGATGTCCTGGTTGCCGCAGTCGGGGCAGGCATGGGGCACGCGCTCGGTGAAGCCGCAGTGGTGGCAGCGCAGCGTGCGGTCGCCCTTGTGGAACACGCGGTAGGCGCTGCAGTGCGGGCATTCGCTCTTCCAGCCACACTCGGTGCAGTGCAGCACCGGCGCATAGCCGCGCCGGTTCAGGAACACCAGGCTCTGCTCGCCACGCTCCAGCCGGCCGCGCAGCGCGGCGATCAGCGGCGCGGTCAGCGCGGTCATCACGCCCTTGTTGCGCGGCAGGCTGTTCATGTCGAACAGGCGCACCCGCGGCAGCGCGCCGCCGCCGATGCGCTCGGGCAGGGCCAGGCGCTGGTAGCGCCCGCTGTTGGCATGTTGCCAGCTCTCCAGCGAAGGGGTGGCGGAGCCGAGAATGACCGGCACCTTTTCGAGCCGGGCGCGGTAGACGGCCAGGTCGCGCGCCGAATATCGGGCGCCGTCCTGCTGCTTGTACGAGGGGTCGTGCTCCTCATCGACCGCGATCAGGCCCAGGCGAGGCATCGAGGCGAACACCGCCAGCCGCGTGCCCAGCACCAGCTCGGCTTGGCCCAGGTGGGCGGCCAGCCAGTTGCGCAGGCGCTGGGCCGGCGTCAGGGCACTGTGCAGCGAGACGATGACACGGCCGGCAAAGCGCTCGGCAAAACGTGCCTCCAACTGGGGCGTTAGGTTGATCTCGGGCACCAGCACCAGCACCTGACGGCCGGCGGCGAGCGCATGCTCGGCGGCGCGCAGATAGACCTCGGTCTTGCCGCTGCCGGTGACGCCGTACAGCAGCACCGGCGCTGTGTCGGCACCGGCCGCCATCAAGGCGTCGATCTTCTCCAGCACCTCGGCCTGGGCCGGGCTCAGCTGCGGCCTGGGTGGGGCGGACTCGGGGCTGGCGGCCTGGGCCGCGGTCCATTTGTCGAGCTTCTTCAGCCGCGCCTGCAGTTGCTGGCCGTCGAGCTCGCGCAGCTGCGGCGGCAGCACCGACAAGGCCACCTCGCCGGCACTGCGCTGGTAATAGCTGGCGGCGAAATCCACCAGCGCGCACCAGCTGGGCAGCAGCGGCGGCAGGCCGTCAAGCACGGCGCTGATCGGTCGCAGCAGGGACTCATCCAACTGCTCGGCGGCCGGGTCAGGGGTGCCGGGCCAGACCATGCCGGTCAGCTCGCGCCGCCCCAGCGGCACCTGCACCAGCGTGCCCGGCGTGAGCGCCCGCTCGCTCAGATAGTCCAGCGGCCCGGTGATGCCGCTGTGCTGGGGTGCGTCGACCACCACGCGCACGCGCTGCTGCCCGGCCTCGCTCATTCCCGCCTCAAGATCGAATCAGGCTGAGGAACAGGCTCTAAATTCATGATTTCAATACGTTTTCCACTGAAAGCCTGTTTCTGTGGATAACTTTGTGGGAAATTTATTAACAGCCCGGTCGCCATCGCCGGACGGCGCCCGGTAGCTCTGCAAAATGCATTCCCCCTCAAATCAGTGAAAGCCCAATGAATCAATGACTTAGAAGGCTCTCGGGAAAACACTGAGCTGCGCCGCAGCATGGCAAATGGGAAGTTTTCGCGTTGCGAAAAATGGGGATAAGTCAAAAGCGGAGTGCTTGCTTACCCACCGTGCGGCTGCCGCAAAAGCCGCGAATAGGCATGCACCTCATCGACCAGGGCCGTCACCGATTCGGGCGGGGTGTGCTGGCTGATGCCATGGCCCAGATTGAAGATATGGCCGCTGTTCGGGCCGGGCGCGCCGAAGCTGTCGAGCACCGCCCTGACCTGCTCGCGCACCGCGTCGGGCGGGGCGAACAGCACGTTCGGATCGAGATTGCCCTGCAGCGCAACCTTGTGGCCGAGCTGGGCGCGGGCGCGGCCCAGATTGACCGTCCAGTCCAGGCCGACCACATCGGCACCGGCATCGGCAATCTCGTCCAGCCACAGGCCGCCGCCCTTGGTGAACAGGATGCGCGGAATGCGCTGGCCTTCGTGTTCGGTCTTGACCTGGGCCAGCACGCGCCTGGAGTAGTCCAGCGAGAAGCGCTGGAACATGCCGTCGGCCAGCACGCCGCCCCAGGAGTCGAACAGCATCACGGCCTGGGCGCCGGCTTCGATCTGCGCGTTCAGGTAGGCGGCCACTGCGTCGGCATTGACCTGCAGGATGCGGTGCATCAGGTCCGGGCGTGCATACATCAGGCTCTTGACCTGGCGGTAGTCGTCAGAGCCGCCGCCCTCGACCATATAGCAGGCCAGGGTCCAGGGGCTCCCGGAGAAGCCGATCAGTGGCACGCGGCCGTTCAGCGCCTTTCGGATCGAGCTCACCGCATCGAACACATAGCGCAGCTTGTTCATGTCCGGCACTTCGAGCGCCGCCACGGCCGCCTCGTCGCGCACGACCTTCTCGAACTTCGGACCCTCGCCAATCGCGAACGACAGGCCCAGGCCCATCGCATCGGGCACGGTCAGGATGTCGCTGAACAGGATGGCGGCGTCCAGCGGATAGCGCTCCAGCGGCTGCAGCGTCACCTCGGTCGCATAGTCACGGTTGGTGGCCAGACCCATGAAGCTGCCGGCCTTGGCCCGCGTCGCGCGGTACTCGGGCAGGTAGCGGCCGGCCTGGCGCATCAGCCAGACGGGGGTGTGCTCGGTGGGCTGGCGCAGGCAGGCGCGCAGAAAGCTGTCGTTTTGCAGGGGGGCGCTCATCGCGACATTATCCGCTGCGATACTGGCTTGATTCGCGCCCGGACATCACCATCTACCCGGCGGACCGTTCCACAAGGAGGTGTTTCATGAATTGGATCAAACGCAGCGGCCTCGCCGCCCTGGTCTTGGCATCGACGCTGGGCCTGTCGGGCTGCGGCTACAACGAGTTCCAACGCCTGGACGAGCAGGTCAAGGCCCAGTGGTCCGAGGTGCTGAGCCAGTACCAGCGCCGCGCCGACCTGATTCCGAACATCGTCAACACCGTCAAGGGCGAGGCCAATTTCGAGCAGGAGACGCTGACCAAGGTGGTCGAGGCGCGCGCCAAGGCCACCAGCATCCAGGTCACGCCCGAGCTGGCCAACAATCCCGAGGCGCTGAAGAAGTGGCAGGCCGCCCAGGGCGAGCTGTCCAGCGCTCTGTCGCGCCTGCTGGTCGTGACCGAGAACTATCCCAATCTGAAGGCCAACCAGGGCTTCCAGGATCTGCGCGTGCAGCTCGAAGGCACCGAGAACCGCATCACCGTGGCACGCAACCGCTACATCAAGTCGGTGGCCGACTACAACGTGCACACCCGCAGCTTCCCGAACAACCTGACCGCGATGGTGTTCGGCTACGACACCAAGCCCAACTTCACGGTCGAGAACGAGGCCGCGATCCAGACCGCGCCGGCCGTCAGCTTCGACAAGCCCGCGTCCAAGTAAGCGGACCGCCTCCATGCGCGGCCTGCTTGCCCTGATCCTGGGGCTGTTCCTCGCACTGAGCCTGCCGGCCTCGGCGCAGGAGGAACAGCCGGTGCCGGTGCTCAGTGCGCGGGTGATCGACCGCACCGCCACACTCAGCGAGCCCCAGCGCGCCGCGCTGGAGGCCAAGCTGGCAACCTTCGAGGCCGAGTCCGGTCCGCAGATCGTCGTGCTGATCACGGCGACCACGCTGCCTGAGGACATCGCCGCCTATGCGCAGCGCGTGGCCGACAGCTGGAAGATAGGCCGGCGCGAGGTGGGCGACGGCGTGCTGATCCTGGTGGCCAAGGATGATCGCAAGATCCGCATCGAGGTGGCCAAGGCGCTGGAGGGCGCGGTGCCCGATCTGGCAGCGCGGCAGATCATCCAGAACGCGATCACGCCGGCCTTCAAGAAGGGCGACTATGCGGGCGGCCTGAATCAGGCCGTGGACCAGTTGCAGGCCCGCATTCGCGGCGAGAACCTGCCGGCACCGCGCCAGGGTTCTGCGGGCAGCGTCGGCTTTGACTTCGAGGAACTGGCGGCGGTGTTCTTCATCGGCGTGCCGGTGCTGGGCGCACTGCTGACCGGCATCTTCGGGCGCAAGCTCGGCAGCGTCGCGACCGGCGGCGCGGCCGGTGCGCTGGGCTGGTTCTTCAGCACCAGCATCATCGTCGCAGGCCTGGCCGGCGTCGCGGCCCTGGTGCTGGTGGGCGTGCTGGGCATCGGCGCGGCCCGCCGCGGCGG
>NZ_JAQOWX010000124.1:0-16212 GCF_028462495.1 Paucibacter sp. XJ19-41 | reverse complement strand
GCCGGCGCTCCGCGCGCAGCAGCCACAGCAGCGCCGCCAGCGCGATCGCCGCCAGGCCCAGCTGCAGCAAGCGGTACAGAAAGCTGCTGTCCATCACCAGCAGGCGCAGCCAGTTCAGCGCATACAGCGCGATCACCAACTGGGGCCAGGGTGACAGCGTTCGGAGGCTGCGGGCCGGCAGCAGCCGCAGCGCCGGCACCATGGCCAGCAGCATCGCCAATTCGCGCGTCATTAGCGGGGCATCGGCCCGCAGCGGCAGCGTGATCAGCACCGCCAGCAGCAGCCAGGCCGAGATCGGCCGCCGCAGCAGATGGGCCGGGTCCTCATCGGGCGGCACCTGGCCGGCGTTCTGGCGGCGGCTTTGTCGCGCCGCCCACAGCAGCATGGGCAGCAAGAGCAGCTGGGCGGCGCTGGTGAGCTGCAGGTTCAGCGCCGAGGCGGCGAGGTAGTCGGTGGCGAAGCTCACTTCTATGTCCAGCCCTCGGCCGATCGCGTTCAGCTCGCTCAGCACGGCCTCGCGGGCCGCTGACAAGGCCCACAGCGGCGGCGCGTCGGCCTGCAGCAGCCGCAGGTCGATGGCGGCGATGGCCTCGGCCACCTCATCGCGGCCTGCCTGGATGCGCGCGTCTATGGCTCGCGCCTGCTGGCCGAGCGCGATCTGCCGCGCCAGCGCCGGCGACAAGGCCTGCTCGGCGGCCACCAGCTCGTTCAGCAGGCTCGCGGCGCGGTCCGCCAGCGCCGCCGGCATGTCGCCGCTGGCCGAGCGGGTGGCTTCCCACTGCAGGCGCAGGCGCGTCAGCCGCGCGGCATCGTCGGCGAGCGGTCCCTGCAACCGCCGGGCCTCGGCCTGCCAATGCTGGAAGCGCCGCGCGTCCAGGGCCCAGTAGCGATCCAGGCTCTCCAGCCGTACCACCGGAAGCCCGCGCAGATCGGCGGCCTGGTAGGAGCGCCATTTCTCTTCCACCGGCCTTGCCAGCTGTTCCAGCTGCTGGGCCAGCGCCGCGCTCGCATCGGGTCGCGCCAGGCGACGGAGCACGCGGTCGACGAGCCGTTGGTCCTGATCGGCGCGGTCCAGGATCTCGGCCGTCGGAATGACGGCCGGGGCCGGCGGTGGCTCGGCAGCGAAGGCCGCTGTGGCAACCAGGCCCAGCATCCAGCAGCACAGCAGCCGCCACAGCAAGCACTGCCGCGCTGCGGCCCTCTGGTCGATGCGGCGGCCCATCGTGATGGCTGACTCCCTGGCTGTGGTGTGCGGGACTATAAATGAGGCGCCTCACCCGGTGCCTCGCCCAGCGGTCCCCGCTAGGCACCGCCGGCCGGCAGGCGCCGCATGCGCTGGATGTCGCGCTGGGGCGGGGCGCCGAACAAGCGGCTGTAGTCGCGGCTGAACTGTGAGGCGCTCTCGTAGCCCACGCGCGCGGCCGTGCTGCCGGCGTCCAGCGCCTGGTTCAGCATCAGCAGCCGCGCCTCCTGCAGGCGCAGCTGCTTCTGGTACTGCAGCGGGCTCATGCCGGCGAGGTTGCGAAAGTGCAGCCGGAAGGTCGAGGGGCTCATGTGCACGCGCTCGGCGAGCTCGTCCATCAGCACATCGTGGACGAAGTTCTGTTTCAGCCAGGCCATGGCCTGCGCTATCTGGTGGCTGGGCGAGCCCGCCGCCACCAGCTGCCGCAGATAGGGGCCGTGCGGGCTGCTCAGCAGTCGCACCAGGATCTCCTGCTCAATCAGCGGGGCCAGGCTGGCGCGCAGCTGAGGCTCGTCTTGCAACTGCAGCAGGCGGACCATTGCGTCGAGCAGCGGCTGGTCCAGCGGGCTCAGCGAGACGGCGCCGCTGGCCTGCTCGCGCGGCAGCGCCGGTAGCTGCGCGGCCAGTTGCAGGATGTTGCGGGCGTCGAGCTTGAGCATCAGGCCCAGAAAAGGCTCGGCCAGGTCGGCCCGGGTGATCTGGGCGAGCACCGGCAGATCCACGGTCGTCAGCAGGGACTGGCCGGGACCGAGGCTCATCACCTGTTCGCCGAGCGTTACCTGCTTCGCGCCCTGTGCGATGACGGCCAGGCCCAGCTCGTAGAAGCAGGGCAGGGGATCGCTCCTGGCGCTGAGCCTGTGGACGCTCAGCGCGGCCACAGCGCTTGGGTGACTGCCGTCAGTTCGGGCAATCTTGCCGATCTCCTGGGCCAGGCGGGCAATGGTCATGGGCGGGGTGTTGTGCAGCAGAGGGGTCGAGGCTAAGCCACTGTAGCGCCGGCGCGAGCGGCAGCTGACGGATCCGGCGACGGAACATCGAAATTGGCAAGACAAGCGTCGGAACGGGCAAGCGCTGCCGACGCCGGGCGCGGACACTGGCCGCCATTCCCTACCGATGGAGCCCCAGCGATGAGCACCCTCAATGTCAATGGCCGCGATCACGTGGTCGACGCCGATCCCGGCACCCCGATACTCTGGGCCCTGCGCGACACGCTGGGCATGACCGGCACCAAGTTCGGCTGTGGCGCGGCGCTGTGTGGCGCCTGCACCGTGCATCTGGACGGCCAGGCGATCCGCTCCTGCATCACGCCGATCTCGGCGGCCGAGGGCAAGAAGATCCGCACCATCGAGGCCACCACCGATGGCAGCGACAAGGTCGGCGCGGCAGTGCATGCGGCCTGGGTCAAGCACGATGTCGCCCAGTGCGGCTACTGCCAGAGCGGCCAGATCATGAGCGCGACGGCTTTTCTGAAGTCGCTGCCCAAGGGCAAGAAGCCCACGGCCGCCGAGATCGACGGCGCGATGGCCGGCAATATCTGCCGCTGTGGCACCTATGCCCGCATCCGTGCCGCGGTGGCCGATGCCGCCAAGACCCTGGCCTGAAGGAGCGCCACCATGCTGACCCACACGCCCGAAATGCCGCGCGCGCTGCAAGACCTGCTGGAACGCGACGCTGCCGACGAATCTACCCTCGCGCTGCCGCGCCGCAGCTTTCTGAAGCTCGCCGGCGCCGGTGGCCTGGCGCTCGGTGCCTACCCGCTGCTGGCCAGCGCGCAAGCCCCCGCCGCGGCCGGGCTGAAGCCGACGCAACAACCCTCGGCCTTTGTGCAGATCGCGCCCAACGGCGAGGTCACGGTGACCATCAACCGGCTGGAGTTCGGTCAGGGCGTGCAGACCGGCCTGCCGATGATTCTGGCCGAGGAGCTGGACGCCGACTGGCGGCTGGTGCGCAGCCGCAACGGTTCCAGCGACCCGGCCTACCTTGACCCGTTGTTCGGCCTGCACATGACCGGCGGGTCGAACTCGATCAAGAACAGCTACACGCAGTACCGCGAGCTCGGCGCCCGCGCGCGGGCCATGCTGCTGAGCGCCGCCGCCGCGCGCTGGAATGTGGAGGTGGCCACGCTGCGCACCCAGGCCGGCCAGGTGATCGCCGCGGACGGCCGCAAACTGGGCTATGGCGCGCTGGCCGAGGCCGCGATGGCGCTGCCGGTGCCCGAGCAGGTCACGCTGAAGAACCCCAAGGACTTCCGCCTGATCGGCCGTGCGACGACGCGGTTGGACGCCCGCGCCAAGAGCAGCGGCCGGCAGGACTTCGGCATCGACACCCGGCTGCCCGGCCAGCTGACCGCCGTGGTCGCACACCCACCGGTGTTCGGCGCCCGGCTGCGCTCGCTGGACGACAGCGCGGCGCGGGCGATCAAGGGCGTCAAGGCGGTGCTGCGCATCCCGGTGGACCAGGGCGGCGAGGGTGTGGCCGTGGTGGCCGAGGGCTACTGGTCGGCCAAGCAGGGGCGCGAGGCGCTGAAGCTGGAATGGGACACGAGCACCGTCGAGAAGGTCGACAGCGAAAAGCTGCTGGCCCAGTACCGCGAGCTGGCGAAGCAGCCCGGCGCGCGCGCTTTCGACGCCGACATGGCGCCGCTGGCCACGGCCCCGCGCCAGCTGGAGGCCGAGTTCGTCTTCCCCTACCTGGCCCATGCGCCGATGGAGCCGCTGAACTGCACGGTCAGTCTCGGCAAGGATCGCGCCGAGCTATGGGTCGGCACGCAGTGCCCGGGCCTGGACGCGGCCGCGGCCGCCGACGTGCTGGGCCTCAAGCCCGAGCAGGTGACGATGCAGGTGCAGATGGCCGGCGGCGGCTTCGGCCGGCGCTTCGTCGGCTCGAGCGACTATGTGGTCGAAGCCTGCAACATCGCCAAGGCCGCCCGCGCCGCCGGGCTGGACGCGCCGATCCGCACGCTGTGGAGCCGTGAGGACGACATCAAGGGCGGCTACTACCGGCCCATGCATCTGCACCGCGCCCGCATCGGCTTCGACGAGCGTGGCAATGTGCTGGCCTGGGACCATGTGCTGGTCGGCCAGTCCATCACGACGGGCACGGTGTTCGGCCAGTTCATGGTCAAGAACGGCATCGACGGCACGGCCACCGAAGGCCTGCGCGAGCCCTATCCGTTGCCGATGCGGCTGACGGTGCACCACCCGAAGGTGAACGTGCCGGTGCTGTGGTGGCGCAGCGTGGGCTCGACCCACACCGCCTATGTGATGGAGACCCTGCTCGACGAGATCGCCCGCGCGACGAAACAGGATCCGGTGGCCTACCGCCTGCGCCTGATTGGCGACAAGCACCCGCGCCACCGCGCCGCACTGCAGCTGGCGGTCGAGAAAAGCGGCTATGGCAAGAAGCAGTTGCCCAGCGGACGTGCCTGGGGCGTGGCGGTGCACGAGTCCTTCAGCACCGTGGTGGCCTATGTGGTGGAGGCCTCGCTGAAGGACGGCCAGCCGGTCCTGAACCGCGTCACCGCCGGCGTGCACTGCAATCTGGCGGTCAACCCGCGCAGCATCGAGGCCCAGGTGCAGGGCGCGGCGCTGATGGGCTTGTCGATGTGCCTGCCCGGTGCGGCGATCACGCTGAAAGACGGCGTCGTCGAGCAAAGCAATTTCGGCGACTTTGCGGTGCCGCGCATCACCGACATGCCGCAGATCGCCGTGCACATCGTGCCCAGCGCCGAGCCGCCCACCGGCATGGGCGAGCCGGGCCTGCCGCCGCTGGCCCCGGCTTTTGCCAACGCGATCACGCGCCTGACGGGCAAGCCGCTGCGCGAGCTGCCCTTCAAGCTGACCTGATCGCCACTCAAATCACATTGAGTTCCAGATAGGGGCGGCCCGCCGCGATGCGATTGGGCGTCAGCGGGCTCAGGTCCAGGCTGCGGTACTCGCCGTGCGCGATCCACTCGGCCAGGCCGCGGCCGACGCCCGGCGCGTGCTGCAGGCCGTGGCCCGAGAAGCCGCAGGCCAAGAGCAGGTTCGGGCAGGCGTCGAGCGGGCCGACCAGGCCGTTGTGGTCGAAGGCATTCATCTCGTAGTAGCCGGCCCAGGCGCGCTGCGGGCGCAGGCTCTCGAAGCCGGGCACGCGCGCGGCCAGCGCCGGCCAGAGCCGCTCTTCGAACAGCCCGGGCTCGGGGTCCAGCGGCAGGCCGTCGGCGTCCTCGCCCAGCGGCGGGCCGCCGCAGATGAACAGGCCTTCACCGGGTTTTGAGGATTCAGGCCGGAACCACAGCCCCGAGGGATCGATCACCAGCGGGCAGTCGGCGGCCGGCTCGGGCGTGCGAAAGGCATAGACGCTGCGGCGCTTGCCGCTGACCGGGACGGCCAGGCCCGCAGTGGCGGCCAGCGCGCCGGACCAGGCGCCGCAGGCCAGCACATAGAGATCGGCCTGTAGCAGCAGGCCGGTGTCGGTCTCGACGCCGGCCAGGGCGCCGCTGGCATCGCGCCGCAGCGCCAGTGCCTCGCCCTTCAGATACTGCGCGCCCAGGGCCTGCGCCTGGCGCTTCAAGGTCTGCAGCAGGCCCCAGCCGTCGAACCAGCCCTCGCCACTGCGGCCCCAGGAGCCCAGGGCCAGGTCTTGCGTGGCCAGCCAGGGCCAGCGCTTGCCCAGCTGCGCCGGGGCCAGCAGGGCGATGTCGGCGCCATGGGCGGTCTGCAGCGCATGCAGCTCGCGCAAGGCATTGGCACCGGCCGGGCTGGCCAGATAGAGATAGCCGCGCTCGACCAGGCCGGCCTCGGCGCCGGCCGCGCGCAGGACCTGCAGGCCATATTGCGACAGCGCGATATTCAGCGGGGTCGAGAACTGCTGGCGTATCGACGCAGCGGACAGCGCCGAGGAGGCCCGCGCATAGCTCGGGTCGCGCTCCAGCACGTGGATCTCGAAGCCCGGCTCGGCACCCAGATGGGCGGCGATGGCGCTGCCGATGGCGCCGCCGCCGAGGATCAGGACCTGGGTTCTCAAAGCTGTTCCGCAAACACCCGGGGCTTGCCGTCGCGGTCGATCGCCACATAGGTCAGGTTCGCCTCGGTGACCTTGACCACCTGCGGATTGGCCGGGTTGCGCTCGGCCACCACCTCGACATGGACCGTGATCGAGGTGCGGCCGATGCGCTTGACCTGGGCATAAAAGCTCAGCAGGTCGCCGACCGAGACCGGCTGCTTGAAGATGAACTCGTTGACGGCCACCGTCGCGACCCGGCCGCGCGAGACCCGGCTGGGCAAGACCGAGCCGGCCAGGTCGACCTGGGCCATGATCCAGCCGCCGAAGATATCGCCGTTGGCATTGGCATCGGCCGGCATCGGCATCACGCGCAGCACCAGCTCGCGCGGCATGCCGGGCTGGCTGCTGGGGGCGGCGTTGTTTTCAGGGGAAGGGCTTGAAGCGTGGCTCATGATGCATACCTGGGAAAATTGGACTCATTGTCGGCGACCGTCCGATGTCCAGCAAAAAACATGCGCACAAGCCTCTCGACCCCGGCCGTCAGCCCCGAGCCCGCCACCGCGCCGGCCCCGCCCCGCTCCGACTGGGCGACGATTGCCAAGCTGCTGCCCTATCTGTGGCGCTACCGCTGGCGGGTCGGTCTGGCGCTGGGCTTCATGCTGGGCGCCAAGCTCAGCAATGTCGGCGTGCCGCTGCTGCTCAAGCAACTGGTCGACAGCCTGTCGCTGAAGCCCGGCGATCCGCAGGCACTGCTGGTGCTGCCGCTGGGCCTGCTGCTGGCCTATGGCGCGCTACGCCTGATGACCTCGCTGTTCACCGAGTTGCGCGAGCTGATCTTTGCCAAGGCCACCGAGGGCACGGCGCGCAGCATTTCGCTGCAGGTGTTCCGTCATCTGCATGATCTGAGCCTGCGCTTCCATCTGGAGCGCCAGACCGGCGGCATGACGCGCGATATCGAGCGTGGCACGCGGGCCGTGCACTCGCTGATCTCTTACTCGCTCTACAGCATCGTGCCGACCCTGATAGAGGTGACCCTGGTGCTGGGCCTGCTGGCCGTCAAATACGACATCTGGTTTGCCGGCATCACGATTGCAGCCCTGCTGCTCTATGTCAGCTTCACCGTGCTGGTGACCGAGTGGCGCACCAAGTTCCGCAAGCAGCTCAACGAGCTCGACTCGGTGGCGCACAGCAAGGCCATCGACTCGCTGCTGAACTACGAGACGGTCAAGTACTTCAACAATGAGGACTTCGAGTCGCGCCGCTATGACGAAAGCCTGGAGAAGCTGCGCCGTGCGCAGCTGAAGTCGCAGTCGACGCTGTCGCTGCTGAACACCGGCCAGCAGCTGATCATCGCGACCGCGCTGGTCGCGATGCTGTGGCGGGCCACCCAGGGCGTGGTGTCGGGCACGATGACTCTCGGGGACCTGGTGATGGTCAATGCCTTCATGATCCAGCTCTACATCCCCTTGAATTTTCTCGGCGTGATCTACCGCGAGATCAAGCAGAGCCTGACCGATCTGGACAAGATGTTCACGCTGCTGGAGCGCGACCGCGAGGTGGCCGACGCGCCTGGCGCGCCGGAGCTGCGCATCGCGGGTGCGGCGGTGCGTTTCGAGAACGTNCTGACCGATCTGGACAAGATGTTCACGCTGCTGGAGCGCGACCGCGAGGTGGCCGACGCGCCTGGCGCGCCGGAGCTGCGCATCGCGGGTGCGGCGGTGCGTTTCGAGAACGTCAGCTTCGCCTACGAGGCCGCGCGGCCCATCCTGAAGAACCTCAGTTTCGAGATCCCGGCCGGCAAGAAGGTGGCCGTGGTCGGCCCCAGCGGCTCGGGCAAGAGCACGCTGGCGCGTCTGCTCTATCGCTTCTACGACCTCGACGCCGGCCGCATCCTGATCGACGGCCAGGATGTGCGCGGTGTGAGCCAGGGCTCGCTGCGCCGCGCGATCGGCATCGTGCCGCAGGACACGGTGCTGTTCAACGACACGGGGGCCTACAACATCGCCTATGGCCCGCCCGGTGCCTCGCGCGAGGAGGGCGAGGGGGCGGCCCGCGCCGCCCATATCCACGACTTCATCGCGGCCACGCCCAAGGGCTACGAAACCATGGTGGGTGAGCGCGGGCTCAAGCTCAGCGGCGGCGAGAAGCAGCGCGTCGCGATCGCCCGCACCCTGCTGAAGAATCCGCCGATCCTGATCTTCGATGAGGCGACCTCGGCGCTGGACTCGCGCAATGAGCGCGCGATCCAGGCCGAGCTGGAGGCGGTGGGCCAGAACAAGACGGTGCTGGTGATCGCGCACCGGCTCTCCACCGTGGTCGATGCGCACGAGATCCTGGTGATGGAGCAGGGCGTCATCATCGAGCGCGGCCATCACGAGGACCTGTTGGCGCGCGGCGGGCGCTATGCGCAGATGTGGCGGCTGCAGCAGTCCGGCGCTGCCGAGCCGCCGGCCTGAATGCAGACAAGCCGCCGGGTGGCGGCTTGCGGATGATTGCGGGGCTGCGCTCAGGCGCGCTGGCGGCGCCGCGTGCCCAGCAGGGCCGCGCCGAAGCCGGCCGCGACCAGGGCCAGGCTGGCCGGCTCGGGCACATCGACGGGCGGCTGTGCGGCACCGAACACCATGTCATCGAAGAACATGGTCCGGTTGCCGCCCTGGAACACCACCGAGTAGGCCTTGCCCTCGAAATCGGTGCGGATATCGCGCCAGGTGCACAGCGAGAAGGCACCGCAGTTCTCCTGCGCGACATTGCTCAGATTGAACTCGCGCAGCAGCTTGCCCTGGCCATCGAGCCCGTCGAAGATGCGCAGCGAACCCGAGCTCTGGTTGGTGAGGTAGCTCAGGCTCAGCAGGTCCTCGAAGCCGTCCTTGATATTGACCCAGAACGCGGCAGCGGCCGGCAGGTCCGGATCGAGGTCGACCAGGCCCAGCACGGTGTCGCCGGAGGGGCGATTGCCGATATTGCTGTAGGAGCCCTTGTCGCCGGCCAGCACCGCGTTGAAGAAGAAGTTGACGCCCTGGCCCGAGTACTGGTCGCGCATCAAGGTGTTGTCGGCCTGGCCCAGGCCATCGAACGTGAGCTTGATGGGGCCGGCGGCCGCGCCTGCCGCGCTCGCGACCAGGGAAATTGCCGCCAGTGCTTTGATGAGCCTCATGGGGTGCTCCGCTTCGATGGTGTTGGGGACGCCAAGCTTCGAGGACTACGCGCCCGAATGTACTCAAGCCTTGTTACATTGTGTCGTCACGCCCCCCTTTACCTAGGGGGGTGAGAACCTCAAACAGGGGGCCTGCGACGCAGGGCTACACTGGGCAGTGTGGAAACCAAATGGCTTGAAGATTTCGTCAGTCTGGCCGAGACCCGCAGCTTTTCGCGCTCGGCTCAGCACAGGCATGTGACTCAACCGGCGTTCTCGCGCCGCATCCAGGCGCTGGAGGCCTGGGCCGGGGTCGACCTGGTGGACCGCAGCTCCTACCCGACCCGGCTGACCGCCGCCGGCGAGACCTTGCTGGGCCAGGCCGTCGAGATGCTGGGCAGCCTGCAGGCCACCCGCAATATGCTGCGCAGCCACCAGGCGGTGGGGCAGGACATGATCGAGTTCGCGGTGCCGCATTCGCTGGCCTTCAGCTTCTTTCCGCATTGGCTGATGGACTTGCGCCAGCGCTTTGGCGCGGTCAAGAGCCGGCTCAATGCGCTGAATGTGCACGACGCGATGATGCAGCTCAGCGAGGGCAACTGCGATCTGCTGATCGTCTATCACCACCCCAGCCAGCCGCTGCAGCTCGACCCCGAGCGCTACGAGATGGCCTCGCTGGGGCACGAGACCCTGGCCGCCTATGCCAAGGCCGATGCCCAGGGGCGGCCGCTGTTCGCTTTGCCCGGGCATCCGGGTCAGAAGATCCCGTTCCTCAGCTATGCCTCCGGGGCCTATCTGGGTCGGCTGGTCGAGCTGGTCGTCAAGGACTCGCCGACGGCGCTGAACCTCGATTCGATTTACGAGACCGATATGGCCGAGGGCCTGAAGGCGATGGCGCTGGAAGGCCACGGCATGGCTTTCCTGCCGGCCAGCTCGGTCAAGAAGGAACTCAAAGCCAAACGTCTGGTGCAGGCCACCGCGCCGGGCTCGTATGAGCTGAGCATGGAGCTGCGCATCTACCGCGAACGGCCCGAGGCGGCGCGGCGCAGCAAGCCGGTGGCGCTGGCGCTGTGGGATTACCTGACGCAGCGGAGCTGAGGGCAAGGAACTAGGAAAAACCCTGAAGCCTCATGTGTGTGCTGCATAACCGTGCGTGCATTCGGCATTGGGCGATCAGCGAACGCACCGTTAGAGTCCGGCCCTTCATCAGCGTGCTCGGCAAATAGTGGCTCAAATCTTGCTGCAAATGCGGCAGGAGGGCGGATATGCGTGAAACTCCGTACCCGGCGCTCGGCCGGTCCGTGATCTGCTTGGCGTTCTCGTAATGATTCTGAAAGAGGAGCTTCCATGAAAAAGACATTGCTTGTGTTGGCCGTCGTTGCCGGTTTTTCCCTGTCGGCCCAGGCCGATACGCTGAAGAAGATCAAGGACAGTGGCGCCGTCACGATGGGCGTGCGCGAGTCCTCCGGCGCGCTGTCCTACACGCTGGGCGATGGCAAGTTTGTCGGCTATCACGTCGAGATCTGCCACAAGGTGCTGGCCGATGTGCAGAAGTCCCTGGGCCTGGCCAAGCTGGACGTCAAGTACCAGCCGGTGACCTCGCAAAACCGCATCCCGCTGGTGCAGAACGGCACCGTCGACATCGAGTGCGGCTCGACCACCAATAACGCGGCGCGCCAGAAGGATGTGGCCTTCGCCGTCACCACCTTCGTCGAGGAAGTGCGCATCGCCGTCAAGGCCAATTCGGGCATCAATTCGATCGCCCAGCTCAATGGCAAGAACGTCGCCACCACCACCGGCACCACCTCGGTCCAGACCCTGCGCAAGAACGAGCGCGCCACCGGTGTGGACTTCAAGGAAGTGTTCGGCAAGGACCACGCCGACAGCTTCCTGCTGCTGGAGTCGGGCCGTGCCGACGCCTTCGTGATGGACGGTGCCATCCTGGCCGGCAATATTGCCAAGGCCAAGAACCCGGCCGACTTCAAGCTGGTCGGCGATGTGCTGTCGGTCGAGCCGATCGCGATCATGATCCGCAAGGATGACCCGGCCTTCAAGAAGGCGGTGGACGACAGCATCAAGGCGATGATGAAGTCCGGCGAGCTGGCCAAGCTGTGGACCAAGTGGTTCGAGCAGCCGATCCCGCCGTCCAACACCAAGGTCGGCATGCCGGTCAATGACAACACCAAGGCGGCCTGGGCCAACCCCAATGACAAGCCGATGGAAGACTACGCGAAGAAGTAAACGCAAGGCCTGAGGGCATCAACACGGGGCCGCTCGGCGCAGTTCGGGCGGCCTCGATTTTTTGACGGAGGTAGCGGTGGCTACATGGGATTGGCAGGTGTTCTGCAAGGACACCATTGATGGGGAAATGGTGCCGCGCTGCTTCGGCAGCGGCGGCAGCATCACCTACCTGGACTGGCTCTTGTCGGCCTGGGGATGGACGCTCAGCGTGGCCGTGTTGGCCCTGGTCGTAGCCCTGGTGGTCGGCTCGCTGATGGGCATTCTGCGCACCACGCCGAGCAAGGCGCTGGTTGCCCTGGGCAATACCTGGACCGAGCTGTTCCGCAACATCCCGCTGCTGGTCCAGGTCTTTCTCTGGTACCACGTGCTGCCTTCGCTATTCACACCGCTGCGTGAGGTGCCCAGCTTTGTGCTGGTAGTGTTCGCCCTGGGCTTCTTCACCTCGGCGCGGATCGCCGAACAGGTCAAGGCCGGCATCCAGAGCCTGCCCACCGGCCAGCGCTATGCCGGCCTGGCGATGGGCTTCACGCTGCCGCAGACCTACCGCTATGTGCTGCTGCCGATGGCGTTTCGCATCGTCATCCCGCCGCTCACCAGCGAGAGCATGAATATCGTCAAGAACTCCTCGGTGGCTTTTGCGGTGTCGATTGCCGAGCTGACGATGTTCGCGATGCAGGCCCAGGAAGAAACCTCGCGCGGCATTGAGGTCTATCTGGCCGTGACCGGCCTGTACTTCGTCTCGGCCTTCGCCATCAACCGCATCGCGCTCTTCATCGAGCAGCGCGTCCAGGTGCCCGGCATCCTCGGAGGTGGCCGATGAGAACTGTTAGCCCCCACGTCACTTCGTTCCTGCCCCCCGAGGGGGCGCTCGCCTCCCTTGGGGCGGCCCTGCGGGAGGCTCAATGACTCTCGACTTTTCCTTCCTCGACTGGAGCGTCGTCTCCAGCTTCATCCTCAAGGGCCTGATCTTCAGCGTCGAGCTGACGCTGATCGCCACCTTTGGCGGCATCGTGCTGGGCACCTTGCTGGCGCTGATGCGCTTGTCGGGCAAGAAGTGGCTGGTGCTGCCGGCCGCCTTCTATGTCAACACGCTGCGCTCGATCCCGCTGGTGATGGTGATCCTGTGGTTCTTCCTGCTGATTCCTGCGGCCTTCTATGCTGCGGTCGGCGGCGAGTGGGGTTCCAGCAACCGCGCCGAGCTGTCGGCCATCATCACCTTCACGGTGTTCGAGGCCGCCTACTTCTCGGAGATCATGCGCGCCGGCATCCAGAGCGTCCCCAAGGGTCAGGTGTATGCCGGCTATGCGATGGGCATGAGCTATCGCCAGACCATGCAGCTGGTGGTGCTGCCCCAGGCCTTCCGCAATATGCTGCCGGTGCTGATGACACAGACCATCATCCTGTTCCAGGACACCTCGCTGGTCTATGCAATCGGCGCCTACGATCTGCTGAAGGGCTTCGAGATCGCCGGCAAGAACTTCAACCGGCCGGTCGAGACCTATCTGGTGGCTGCCGTCGTCTACTTCGTGATCTGTTTCAGCCTGTCGATGCTGGTGCGTCGCCTGCAGAAGAAGATCGCCATCATTCGCTAGAAAGCTTTGGCCATGATTGATATCAAGAACATCTCCAAGTGGTACGGCCCCTTCCAGGTGCTGACCGACTGCAGCACGACGATCAAGAAGGGCGATGTGGTCGTGGTCTGCGGCCCCTCGGGCTCGGGCAAGTCCACGCTGATCAAGACCGTCAACGCGCTGGAGCCTATCCAGAAGGGCGACATCGTCGTCGACGGCATCTCGATCTCCGACCCCAAGACCGACCTGCCCAAGCTGCGTGCCCGGGTCGGCATGGTGTTTCAGAATTTCGAGCTGTTCCCGCACCTCTCGATCACCGAGAACCTCACCATTGCGCAGATCAAGGTGCTGGGCCGCAGCCTCGATGACGCCAAGGCCCGCGGCCTGAAGATGCTGGACCGCGTGGGCCTGATCGCCCAGAAGGACAAGCACCCCGGCCAGCTGTCTGGCGGTCAGCAGCAGCGGGTCGCGATTGCGCGCGCGCTGTCCATGGACCCTATCGTGATGCTGTTCGACGAGCCGACCTCGGCGCTGGACCCCGAGATGGTCGGCGAGGTGCTGGACGTGATGGTGCAGCTGGCCAACGAGGGCATGACGATGATGTGCGTGACCCATGAGATGGGTTTTGCCAAGAAGGTCAGCGATCGCGTGATCTTCATGGACGCCGGCAAGATCGTCGAGGACTGCAGCAAGGACGATTTCTTCGGCAAGCCCGAGGAGCGCTCACCGCGCGCCAAGGACTTCCTGGCGAAGATCCTGCAGCATTGATAGGCATTGCGGGACAGGCCGCCCGAGCGAAGCGAGTAGCTCTGTCCCCAACTGACTAGGTGTTTACGGCTCGATCGCAGCCCCGACCACCGCCTCGCCGCCGGCCACCGTACCGATCAGCGTCGCGCGGCCGCTGGCCAGATCGACCCGGTACCAGCTCGACAGCTTGCCACGCGTGACGGCCGAGTAGGCGGCGTTCGACACATCCGAGATGTCCAGCGTCGCCCGCTCGAAGGTGCCCAGGCCCAGCGAGCCGACCGTGTAGAGCCGCCCACTATTGGGTGACACCATCGGCGTCACGCCTTCCTTCGTGCCCTGGTGCACCAGCGTGCCCAGCTTGCCGTCCAGCGCGTAGTTGGTCGTGATCTTCTCGTTGTCCTTGTTGTAGGTGTAGCCGGCCGCGACCAGGGCGGCCGCCTTGCCGGCGTTCGCGTCGGCGGCGTCATAGGCCAGCCGGCCGTCGAACTGCAGGCCCGGCTGGTCCGCATTGCCGTCGACCACCGCGCCGGTGTCGGGGTGCAGGCGCAGATTGAAGCCGGCGTCGTTGACGACGCGGATGCGGTCCACCGTCGGGTTGAAGTCGAAGCCCCATTCGGTGGCCCCCTCGCGCGGCAGGGCCACCGGCGTGCCGATGCGGCTGGCGCTGCCGTCGGCGGTGTTGATGCGGTAGAGCTGGCCGCTGTCGCCCAGCGCGAACAGCTGGCCCTTGGCGACCCGGTAGTCGATGCCCAGCAGCCGCTCCTCGGCGGCCAGGCCGCTCAGTGCCTTGCTGCTGAGGATCTTCTGCGGCTGGCCGGCGTTGAACTGGATCAGCTTGTTGCTCGCGGTCACCGCATAAATCATCTCCTTGGCCGGCGGCCCGATGGTTTCGGTGCTGGCGCAGGCGGCCAGCAGGGCGGCGGCGATCAGGGACAGGGCGTGACGGGACATGGCTTCTCCGTGCTGTGAGGGTCATCGATTGTTGGTGAGCGCCGGCGCCGCTGTCCAGGGAATAGCGGGGGCTTCATGCGGGAATTCCACCGGGCCACGGGTGCGACAATGCCGGCCCATGAGTACCGCCACCCCCACCCAGCTGAGCCTGATTCGCCCCGACGACTGGCATGTGCACCTGCGCGATGAGGCCGCGATGCAGAGCGTCGTGCCGCACACCGCGCGCCAGTTCGCCCGCGCCATCGTGATGCCCAATCTGCGCCCGCCGATCACGACGGCCGCCCAGGCCCAGGCCTACCGAGAGCGCATCCTCGCGGCCGTGCCCGAGGGCCTGAAGTTCGAGCCGCTGATGACGCTGTACCTGACCGACCTGACCCCGGTCGACGAGATCAAGCGCGCCAAGGACGCCGGCGTGGTCGCGCTCAAGCTCTACCCGGCCGGCGCCACGACCAATAGCGATGCCGGTGTCACCGACATCAAGAAGACCTACCAAACGCTGGAGGCGATGCAGCGCGAGGGCCTCCTGCTGCTGGTGCACGGCGAGGTGACCGACCCGGACATCGATGTGTTCGACCGCGAGGCCGTCTTCATCGACCGCGTGATGACGCCGCTGCGGGCCGACATGCCCGAGCTGAAGGTGGTGTTCGAGCACATCACGACCAAGGAGGCCGCACAGTACGTGCACGGCGCCGATGCCTACACGGCCGCGACCCTGACGCCCCAGCACCTGCTCTACAACCGCAATGCCATCTTCACCGGCGGCCTGCGCCCGCACTACTACTGCCTGCCGGTGCTCAAGCGCGAGGAGCACCGCCTGGCCCTGATACGGGCCGCGACCTCGGGCAGCACGAAGTTCTTCCTCGGCACCGACAGCGCGCCGCACGCCTCGGTGATGAAGGAGAACTCGGTCTGCGGCGCCGGCTGCTTCACCGCGATGAGCGCGCTGGAACTTTATGCCGAGGCCTTCGAGGCCATGGGCGCGCTCGACAAGCTGGAGGCCTTCGCCAGCTTCAACGGCGCCGACTTCTACGGCCTGCCGCGCAATACCGAGCGCGTCACGCTGCTCAAGCAGGACTGGACCCTGCCCGACAGCGTGCCCTTCGGCGAGGCGCGGCTCAAGCCGCTGCGCGGCGGCGAGTCGCTGGGCTGGAAACTGCTCTGACCGCGCGGCCTCCTGGCTGCAAACCGGCTAGCATGGCCGGCGACGCAACGAGGAGGGAACAGACTTGCGCAAACTCTTGATCGTGGCCGGACTGCTGCTGCAGACTCTGGCCCAGCCGCTGCTGGCCCAGCCGCAGCCGGTGCCCGCAGCTCCGGCAGCGGCCGCCAGCGCGCCGGCC
>NZ_JAQOWX010000123.1:0-16288 GCF_028462495.1 Paucibacter sp. XJ19-41 | reverse complement strand
GCGCCGCCCGGGCCCTGGGTCAGGTCTTGCCTGGCGACGAGGCGGCCCTGCTGGACGCCGCCCAGGCGCGCGTCGAGGCGGCGCTGACGCCGGTGCTGACCGCGCTGGGGCCGGGCTGAGGCGCGCGCGTGCAAGCGCGCCGCAAACGGTGTAGGCTCGCCGCCACCTCCAGCCCTTACTTCCCGCAAGAGGAGCACCCGATGATCAAGTTCACCGTCAACGGCAAGCCCGTTTCGCTCGACGCCGACCCCAACGAACCCCTGCTGTGGGCGCTGCGCGAAGACCTGCAACTGACCGGCACCAAGTTCGGCTGCGGCATGGCGCTGTGCGGCGCCTGCACCGTGCATCTGGACGGCCAGCCGATCCGCTCCTGCTCGACCCCGGTCTCGGCCGCCGCCGGCAAGAAGGTCACCACGATCGAGGGCATCGCCGCCAGCAAGACCGGCAAGGCCGTGCAGGCCGCCTGGGTCAAGATCGATGTGCCGCAGTGCGGCTACTGCCAGAGCGGCCAGATCATGAGCGCCTGCGCCTTGCTGGCCGCCAAGAGAAAGCCCAGCGATGCCGACATCGACGGCGCGATGAGTGGCAACCTCTGCCGCTGCGGCACCTACAACCAGATCCGCGCCGCCATCCATGACGCCGCCGCTTCGCTGGCCAAGGGAGGCTGATCATGACCAGCACCAACCGCCGCGAATTCCTCCAGTCGAGTGCCGCGCTGAGCCTGGGCTTTGCCTTGCCCTTGCAGGGCGCCCGCGCCCAGGCCAGCAATACCTTCGCGCCCAATGCCTGGCTGCGCATCACGCCCGACAACCGCATCACCGTGATCTGTGGCTCGGCCGAGATGGGCCAGGGCGTGCTGACCGCGATCCCGATGCTGGTGGCCGAGGAACTGGACGCCGACTGGAGACTGGTCGGCGTCGAGCAGGCCCCGGTCGACCAGGCCTATAACAACCCGATGTTCGGCATGCAGGCCACCGGCGGCAGCACCACGGTGCGCGCCCACTGGCTGCCGGTGCGCCAGGCCGGTGCGGCCGCGCGCGAGATGCTGGTGGCCGCCGCCGCCGCGCAATGGAAGGTCGAGCCGGCCAGCCTGCGCACCGAGGCCGGCCATGTGATCGGCCCCGGTGGCAAGAAGCTGGCCTATGGCGCGCTGGTGGCAGCCGCCGCGCAGCAGCCGGTGCCGGCCAAGCCCACCCTGAAGGCCAGCAAGGACTTCAAGATCCTGGGCAAGCCGACGCGCCGCCTGGACACGCCGGCCAAGGTCAATGGCACGGCCAAGTTCGGCATCGACGCCCAGGTCGAGGGCATGCTGGTCGCGGTGATGGCGCGTGCGCCGATCGCCGGTGCCAAGCCCAGGAGCATGGACGAGGCCAAGGCCCGCGCGATCAAGGGCGTGCAGCAGCTCATCACGATACCCGGCGGCGTCGCGGTGCTGGCCGATGGCTACTGGGCCGCCAAGCAGGGTCGCGATGCGCTCGCCGTGCAATGGGATCTGGGCCCGCATGCCGATCTGTCCAGCGCCAAGGTCAGCGCGATGCTGGCCAGCGCGGCCGACAATGCCGAGGCGGTGGCGGTCGATCAGGGCAATCTGAAGGATGCGATTGCCACCTCCGACAAGACGCTGAGCGCCAGCTACGAGGTGCCTTATCTGGCCCATGCCTGCATGGAGCCGCTGAACTGCCTGGCCTGGGTCAAGGGGGACGAGGTCACGATCTGGGCCGGCACGCAGAGCCAGGGCCCGGCGCAGGGCATCCTCGGTCAGGTGGCCCAGGCCACACCGGCCAAGGTCAAGGTCAACACCCTGCTGCTGGGCGGGGGGTTCGGCCGCCGCTTCGCGCCCGACTTCGCGATCGATGCGGTGCTGCTGTCCAAGGCCAGCGGCCGGCCGGTCAAGCTGATCTACACCCGCGAGGACGATATGGCGGCCGGCTACTACCGCCCGGCCTCGCTGGTGCGTTTTGAAGCCGCGCTGGACGACAAGGGCCGGGCCACCGCGCTGCGCGCCGACATCGGCAGCCCCTCCATCATGGCGGCCTCGGGCTTTATGAAGATTCCGGAGAACGGCGTCGACGCGATGGCGGTCGAGGGTCTGGCCGACCAGCCCTACGACATCCCGAACCAGCGCATCGCCTACGGCCGCGCCGAACCCGGCCCGCAGGTCTGGTTCTGGCGCTCGGTGGGCCATTCGCAGAACGCCTTCTTCATCGAGAGCTTTGTCGACGAGATGGCCGCCGCGGCCAAGGCCGACCCGCTGCAGTTCCGCCTGGCCCTGCTGGCCAAGAAGCCGCGCCACAAGGCCGTGCTGGAGGCGGCGGCCACCAAGGCCGGCTGGGGCAAACCGCTCGCCAAAGGGCGCTTTCGCGGCATCGCGGTGGCCGAGAGCTTCGGCAGCTATGTCGCCGAGGTTGCAGAGATCTCGGTGGCCGACGATGGCACGCCCAAGGTGCACCGCGTCGTCGCGGCCGTCGATTGCGGCCAGACCGTCAATCCGCTGACCATNGAGATCTCGGTGGCCGACGATGGCACGCCCAAGGTGCACCGCGTCGTCGCGGCCGTCGATTGCGGCCAGACCGTCAATCCGCTGACCATCGCGCGCCAGATCGAGGGCGGCATCGTCTACGGCCTGTCCGCCGCGCTCTACGGCAAGATCACCCACAAGGACGGCCGGGTCGAGCAGGGCAATTTCCATGACTACCCGGTGCTGCGCCTGAGCGAGATGCCGAAGGTGGAAGTGCATATCCTGCCCAGTCAGGAAGCGCCCGGCGGCATCGGCGAACCCGGCACGCCGCCGATCGCGCCGGCCCTGGCCAACGCGATCTTCGCGGCCACCGGCAAGCGCATCCGCAGCCTGCCGATCGACACCGCGCTGCTGAAGAAAGCCTGATCCAGCGAGGCGCTTTCTTTCTTTCTTCATCGATGCTTCATCGCGGTGGCGGCACAGTGGCCGCCATCATGAAGCGAGGAGTGTCGATGAAGCCCACCACCCGCCGGACCGCCCTGGTGGCAGGTCTTGCCCTGCTGGCGGCCTGCGCCCAGGTCAGCCTGCAGGACGAGACCGTCACCGCACTGCGCATCGAGGGTCCGGTAGACCTGGTGCTGGACACAGGGGCTGCCGAATCCGCGCAGCGCGAGCAGCTCAAGGGCTTGCGCCGCGCGCGCGAGGGCAACACCCTGGTGCTGAGCGCAGACCCCGGCCAGCGCGGCCGGCTCTCGGCGCGGCTGCCGCTGCCGGCGCGGCTGAGCCGGCTCAGCATTGCCGGTGGCGCCGATGTCACGCTGCCTGAGCTGCAGGCCGAGCTGATCAGCCTGGAGCTCAGCGGCAGCGGCCGGCTCAGCCTGGACCGGCTGCGGGCCCGCCAGCTGCTGATCGACATCAGCGGCTCGGGTGATCTGCGCCTGGGCCGGGTCGAGGTCGGCGAACGCGCCGAGGCCAAGCTGGGCGGCTCCGGCGATCTGCATATCGAGCGCCTGCGCGCGCCGCACTGGCAGGCCAGCCTGCACGGCTCGGGCAGGGTGCATGCGGCCGGCTGGGCTGCTCAGCAGCAGTGGCGCATCAGTGGCTCCGGCGGCGTCCATGCCGGCGCACTGGACGGCCAGCATCTCGAACTGGCCTGCTGGGGCAGCGGCGACAGCCAGCTGGGCCGCAGCGAGCGGCTGCTGCTGCGGCTGTATGGCTCGGGCGATGTGGTCTATGCCGGCGAGCCCGTGCTGCAGCTGCGCCAGCTGGGCTCGGGTGGCGCGCGCTCGCGCGGGTCCTGAGCCGGGGCTTTCAGGCCTCGGCGGGCTGCAGCGCCGCGCCACGCACCGCCTCGATCAAGGTCTGCACCAGGGCCAGATCCTCGGGGCCCATCAGACCGGCCCGCATCAGCGAGGCACGCTCCAGCTCGCGCAAGCGCCAGGCGAATTCGCGCACCAGGGCCAGCACCTCCTGCTGCACCTCGGGATCGCGGCGCGCCAGCAGGCGCAGCACATGCTCGGGCCCGTGCAGGTCCAGGCCCGCGCTGCTGAAGGACTGCTGCAGCTGGTCGATGCGCTGTCCGCACAGCGCCAGCATGCTGCGCAGCTCGGGCGAACCCTCGCTCAGCCGCTCGCGCAGCTGCGGCCGGATCTCGCGAAAGCGCTGCAGCAGCTCCGACACCCGCAGTGCCTGCGGCAAGGCCGCCTCCAGGCTGCGGTGTTCATCGGCCAGATGGCCGCCGGCATCGCTGGCTCGACCGGCGGCGCGCAAGGCCTCCAGCAGGGCCGGGCCGAACTCGCCCGGGATCAGGCGCGTCGCCACGCTGGCATGGGCCACCAGGCTGGACCCACTCTCCAGCAGGCCCATCAGCCACTCGGCCGCCGCCAAGGCCTGGGCCTCGATGCCGAACTGCCCGCCGGCCAGCCCGCGCGGGTAGCCGAAGCCATCGAGCCGCTCGTGATGGCTGAGCACCAGCTCGGCCAGCGCCGGCCCTGCGCCGTCCATGCCTTGCAAGACCCGCTGGCCGACCAGCGGATGGGTGACGATGTGCTTCCACTGCTCGGCCTGCAGCGGCGTGTCGCGGCGCAGATAGGCGGGGTCGATATAGAGCTCGCCCACATCGTGCACCAGGCCGGCCAGCGCGAGCCGGCGCTGGGCCTCGATGTCGCCACCGAGCAGGCGCCGCGCCAGCGCCCGCGCCATCAGGGCCACGCCCACTGCATGGCGCAGCCGATCAGCGCCACAGTCGGCATAGACGCTCAGCAACGATTGCAGCGGGGCGCTCAGGCGCAGCCGGGTCAGCGCCAGCGGCACCGCCGGCTCGGCACCGCACAAGGCACGCAGCAGCGGGTAGTCGTCCAGCAGGGCCGCCGCCACCGGGCCGAAGCGCTCCGGCGTCAGGCCGCCCTCGACCCGCAGGCAGTCCTCCAGCGGCTTCGCCAGCTTGTGCTGCAGCAGGCGCTCACGCGTCGCCTCGTCCAGCTTCGCGCCCTTGGCCAGCAGCTTCTGGCCGCTGCCGCTGACGATATCCTCGCTGGCCTCGACGCTGCTGCGCCCGGCGCTGACCATCACATGGTCGAGGTAGTGCGGGTTGACCGTCGCGCTGTCCATGAGCCGCTCCCTGAGGGTCCTGGCCCATTGTGGCGGCGCCCGGCCGCCAAAGTCCAGGGCCTCAGAGGACTTCGGTGGCCGGCGTGTAGCCCGCCTCGCTGAGCGCCCGGGCCAGCACCTCGCGGCCCAGCTCGCTGCCGATGCGCACGCGCCGGGCCTCGCGCTCGAACTCCAGCGTCGCCGCGGCGTCCAGGGCCTTGACGGTCTCGGTGACGGTGGCAACGCAATGGCCGCAAGTCATATCGGGCAGATGGAATTGATGCATGGTGCTGGTACTCCTGAGGACGGTTGATGTCGGCAGCTTAAAGTCTGCCATCGTGGCAAGGTCAAGCGCAATTTGAGGCTTGACCTTCCCATAATGGCAAGCTCCAGACTGCCCTCATGAACACCATCACCACCCTGCCCATCAGCGGCATGAGCTGCGCGTCCTGCGTCGGCCGTGTCGAAAAAGCCCTGCGAGCGGTTGCCGGCGTCAGCCGGGCCGAGGTCAACCTGGCCAGCGAGGCCGCGACCGTCGCCGGCCCGGCCGGGCTGGACACGCTGCGCGCGGCCATCGAGAAGGCCGGTTACGGGCTGCGGACACAAGACCTGACCCTGGCAATCAGCGGTATGACCTGCGCCTCCTGCGTCGGCCGGGTCGAGAAGGCCTTGCGCAAGCAGCCAGGTGTGCTGAGCGCCGAGGTCAATCTGGCCACCGAAACCGCCAGCGTGCGCCTGCTGGCCGGCCAGTCGACCGAAGCGCTGCTGCAGGCCGTCGCCAAAGCCGGCTACAGCGCGGCATTGAATGCGGATGCCGCGGGCGAGGCCAAGCCGGCCTGGGCACAAAGCGGCTGGCCGGTGCTGATCGCCGCGCTGCTCTCGGCCCCGCTGGTCGTGCCGATGCTGGGCATGCTGGCGGGCCGGCACTGGATGATTGATGGCTGGCTGCAGCTGCTGCTGAGCGCACCGGTGCAGTTCTGGCTGGGCGCGCGCTTCTACAAGGCCGGCTGGGCCGCCGCCCGGGCCGGCAGCGGCAATATGGACCTGCTGGTCGCGCTGGGTACCAGCGCAGCCTTCGGCCTGAGCCTCTACCACCTGCTGGGGGGCGCCTCGGCCCATGCGCTGTACTTCGAGTCCTCGGCCGTCGTGATCACCTTGGTGCTCCTGGGCAAATGGCTGGAAGCGCGCGCCAAGCGCCAGACCACCGCCGCGATCCGCGCGCTGCAGGCGCTGCAGCCACAGACCGCCCGCGTCATCCGAGATGGCCGCGAGCAGGAGCTGCCGATCGCCGCGCTGCGCCTGGGCGACGAGCTGATCGTGCGGCCGGGTGAGCGCATCCCGGTCGACGGCGAGCTGCTGGAGGGCCACAGCCAGGTCGATGAGTCCTTGATCACCGGTGAGAGCCTGCCGGTGGCCAAGCAGCCCGGTGCGCGCCTGACCGGCGGCAGCGTCAACGGCGAGGGCCTGCTGCGCCTGCGCTGCACGGCGCTGGGCGCCGAGTCGACGCTGGCCCGCATCGCCCGCATGGTCGAGGACGCGCAAGGCCACAAGGCGCCGATCCAGCGTCTGGTCGACCAGGTCAGCGCGGTCTTTGTGCCGGTGGTGCTGATGATCGCGCTGATCACGCTGCTGGGCTGGGGGCTCGGTATCGGTGACTGGGAACAGGCCTGGCTCAACGCGGTCGCGGTGCTGGTGATCGCCTGCCCCTGCGCGCTGGGTCTGGCCACACCGGCCGCCATCATGGCCGGCACCGGTGTCGCCGCCAGCCACGGCATCCTGATCAAGGACGCTCAGGCGCTGGAGCAGGCGCACCGGCTGCAGCTGGTGGCGCTGGACAAGACCGGTACGCTGACCGAGGGTCGGCCGCAGCTCATCGCGGCCGAGGGATCGCCGGAACTGCTGCGCTGGGCCGCGGCGCTGCAGGCGGGCAGCGAGCATCCGCTGGCGCATGCGGTTCGGGTCGCGGCGCAAGACCTGGCCCTGCCCGCCAGCGAGAATCTGCGCGCGGTCGCCGGGCGCGGCGTGCAGGCCCGCGTCGAACAGCAAGACCTGGCCCTGGGCAGCGGCCGCTGGATGCAGGAGCTGGGCGTCGACCTGGGCCCGCAGCAGGTACGTGCCACCGCGCTGCAGGCCGAGGGCCGCACCGTGTCCTGGCTGGCGGCGATCGGCGAACAGCCGCGGCTGATCGGCCTGCTGGCCTTCGGCGATGCCTTGAAGCCTCAGGCCACCGTCGCCGTGCAGCGTCTGCAGGCGCTGGGCATACGCACCCTGCTGCTCAGCGGCGACAACGCCGGCAGCGCCCAGGCGGTGGCCAAGACGCTGGGCATTGACGAGCTGCGCGCCGAGCTGCTGCCCGAGGACAAGGCCCGCATCATCGCGGAACTGAAGGCCCAGGGCCGGCATGTCGCGATGGTCGGTGACGGCATCAACGACGCTCCGGCGCTGGCGGCCGCCGATGTCGGCATGGCGATGGCCACCGGCACCGAGGTCGCGATGGCGGCGGCCGGCATCACGTTGATGCGCGGCAACCCGGCCCTGGTCGCCGATGCGATCGATATCTCCAAGCGCACCTACGCCAAGATCCGGCAGAACCTGTTCTGGGCCTTTGCCTACAACGTCGTCGGCATCCCGCTGGCGGCGCTGGGCTATCTGAACCCGGTGATCGCCGGCGCAGCGATGGCGCTGTCCAGCGTCTCGGTGCTGGGCAATGCACTGCTGCTGAAACGCTGGAAGGGCCTGGCGACATGAGCACGCTGTTCAATATCGGCGAGGCGGCCGCGCGTTCGGGCGTCTCGGCCAAGATGCTGCGGCACTACGAGTCGCTGGGCCTGCTGCCTCAGGTCGCGCGCACCGAGGCCGGCTACCGGCTCTATTCGGACAAGGAGGTGCACACGCTGCGCTTCATCCGCCGCGCCCGCGATCTGGGCTTCTCGATCGCCGAGATCACCGAACTGCTGAAGCTCTGGCAGAACCGCCGGCGCGCCAGCAGCGAGGTCAAGCGCATCGCGCTGGCCCATGTGGCCGACCTGGACCGCCGCCTGGCCGAGATGACGGCGATGAAACGCAGCCTGGAGGCCTTGGCCAGCTGCTGTCATGGCGACGAGCGGCCCGACTGTCCCATCCTCGATGGTCTGTCTGAGGCATGATCGCCGCTCTGACGAAAGGAGCCCTCGATGGCCTGGATTGAACGTTTCACCGCCAAGCAAGGCGAGGTCGGCGGCCTGCCGATCAGCCGCGCCTTGCCGGTCGTGGGCCGCCGCACCGTCGGCGCCTGGTGCTTTATGGACCATGCCGGCCCGGCCACGCTGGCGCCGGGCCAGGGCATGCGGGTCGGCCCGCATCCGCACACCGGGCTGCAGACCTTCAGCTGGATGATAGAAGGCGAGATCCTGCATCGCGACTCGCTGGGCAGCGAGCAGGTCCTGCGCGCCGGCCAGGTCAATCTGATGACGGCCGGGCGTGGCATCTGCCACTCGGAGGAATCGCTGACCGACAGGCTGCAGCTGGCCCAGCTGTGGATCGCCTTGCCGGAGCACAGCCGCTTCGGCCCGCCGCGCTTCGAGCACTTCGCCGAACTGCCGCAGCTGAGCCTGGGCGGCTTCGCGGGCACGCTGCTGGTCGGCAGCCACGGCGGCGCGCGCTCGCCGGTGCCCAGCGATACCGAACTGCTGGGCATGGACCTGGCCTGCGCCGCTGCGGCCGAGGCCGAGCTGGCGCTGCAAGCTCATTTCGAACACGGGCTGATGGCGCTGGAGGGCGAGCTGACGCTGCAGTTGGACAACGGCGAGACCGCCTCGCTGCAGCCCGGCGAGCTGCTCTATCTCGCGCCCGGCCAGACCCGGCTGCAGCTGCGCAGCGCGGCGGCCGCGCGGCTGCTGCTGCTGGGCGGCCCGCCCTTCCCGGAGCCGCTGCTGCTGTGGTGGAACTTTGTCGGCCGCAGCCCCGACGAGATCCGCCGCTTCGCGGCCGACTGGAACGCCGGCCAGGGCTTTGGCGAGGTCAGGGGCTATGACGGCGAGCGCCTGCTGGCGCCCGAGGTGCCGGCGCTGCGCGCGCCCTGATCCTCAGGGATCGAGATCGATCTGCGCACTCGGCTCGGCACTGATGCGCGGGCCGAAGCTGCTGATCTCGGACAGCGTGGCATTGTGGTGCTCGCGGATGAAGGCCGCACTGGCATGCGGCTTGTCGTGCGTGGTGTGGGCATCGGCCGCCAGCACGACCTCGAAACCCAGCGCGGCGGCGCGGCGCGCGGTCGTGTCGATGCAGAACTCGCTGGCATAGCCGCATAGCACGACGCGCCGGCGGCCATGCTTGGCCAGCCAGTCCGCCAGACCGGTGCGCAAAAAGGAATCCGGCGTGGTCTTGCGCAAGAGCGCATCGCCGACGCCGATACTCAGCTTTGACTCCAATAGCCAGCTGTCCGAATGAAAGGCCAGCAGGCCCTCGGCAGTCTCATGCTGGATGAAGGCCACCGGCACACCCTGCTGATGCGCCCGGGCGGTCAGCGCATTGATGCGCGCCACCACCACATCGGCCTCGAAGGGCCGCGGCTCGGGCTCGAACAGCCCGCGCTGCACATCGATCACCAGAACCGCCGTCTCACCCATGGAACTCCTTCATGCCAGACCAAGCCGTCCCAGTCTAGCCGCAGACGCCAAGCCCTGGCACGCCGGCAGGGCTTGGCGTCTGCGACTAGGATGTCCCGATGATCGAAGTCAACCAGCTCTCGATGACTTACCAACTCGGCGGCCGGTCCATCGCGGTGCTGCGCGACATCAGCCTGCGCATCGAGGCCGGGCAGCGCGTCGCGGTGGCCGGCCCGTCGGGCTCCGGCAAGACCTCGCTGCTGCTGCTGCTCAGCGGCCTGGAGCGACCAGCCAGCGGGCGCATCGCGGTGGACGGGGTCGACCTGGCCTCCCTCGATGCCGATGGCCTGGCCGATCTGCGGCGTGATCGCATCGGTATCGTGTTCCAGTCCTTCCATCTGCTGCCCAGCCTCAGCGCGCTGGACAACGCCGCACTGCCGCTGCAGATGGCCGGCCGGCGCGACGCCCGCGAGAAGGCACGCGAGCTGCTGGCGCGCGTCGGCCTGGCCGAGCGCATGCACCATTACCCCGGCCAGCTCTCCGGCGGCGAACAGCAGCGGGTGGCGATCGCGCGCGCCCTGGTGCACCGGCCGCGCCTGCTGCTGGCCGACGAGCCGACCGGCAATCTGGATGACCAGACTGCGGCCTCGGTGCGCGAGCTGCTGTTCGAGCTGAACCGCGAACTCGGCACCACCCTGGTCCTGGTCACCCACGACCTGGACTTCGCGGCCCGCTGCGAGCGGGTGCTGCGCCTGCACGAGGGCTTGCTGCACGAGGCCCGCGCCGATGCGCTTCCTGCTTAGCCTGGCCTGGCGCGACCTGCGCCACAGCGGCCGCAGCCTGTGGATCTTCTTCGCCTGCCTGGTGCTGGGTGTAGCCCTGGTCGCAGCGGGCGGCGGTCTGTATCGACAGGTGGCCGATGCCTTGCAGGCCGACGCCAGGCAGCTGTTCGGCGGCGATGTCGAGGTCACCCAGCGCCGGCCGCTGCCGGCCGAGGCGCTGGACTGGATGCAGGCTTCGGGCACGGTCTCGAGCGGCATCGAGTTGCGCACCATGCTGCGCATCGCCTCGGGCCGCTCCGAGCTGGTCGAGCTGCTCAGCGCCGATGCGCACTACCCGCTCTATGGCGAGCTGCTGCTGGAACCGGCGCAGCCGCTGGCCCAGGCCCTGGGCGAACGCGAGGGCCACTGGGGCGCGGCGCTGGACGCGGTGCTGGCCCGCCGTCTGGGGCTGAGCATCGGCCAATGGGTGGAGATCGGCGCAGCTCGTCTGGAGCTGCGCGCGCTGATCCTGCGCCAGCCTGATCGCAGCCTGCGGGCCGACTGGAGCGGCGCGCCGGCACTGGTGGCCGAGGGCGCGCTGCAGGCCACCGGCCTGGTGCAGCCGCTGAGCCGGCTGGAGTATCGCTACCGGGTTCGCACCGAGCAGCCGGCCGGTGAATGGCGGCGCGATTTCATGCGGGCCTTCCCGCTGCTGGAAGCCGAGGTGCGCAGCTTCGAGCAGCGCAGCGAGCGCATGGCCGAGGTGCTGGCCCAGATCGGCTCGGGCCTGCTGCTGATCGGTTTCTCGGCGCTCTTCATCGGCGGGCTCGGGGTGTTCAACAGCGTGCAGGCCTATCTGCAGGGCAAGCTGGCCTCGCTGGCCACCTTGCGTGCCCTGGGCCTGCGCGATGGCCGGCTGGCGCGCATGGTGCTGCTGCAGATCCTGATGCTGGCGAGTCTGGCCAGCCTGACCGGTGTGCTGCTGGGCAATGGGCTGGCACTCGCGGGCACGCTGGCCGCCGCCGAACGGCTGCCGCTGGCACCGGCACTGGCGGGCCTGCTGGCCCCCTCGCTGCTGGCTTTTGTCTTCGGCCTGCTGACCGCACTGGCCTTTGCCGTGCCGGCCCTCGGGCGGGCCTTGTCGGTAACGCCGGCGGCGCTGTTTCGCAGCGTGGACGGCAGCAGCCTGCGTACCCCCACGCGCGCCTGGCTGCTCAGCGCCGGGGTCGGCCTGGTCCTGCTGGCCCTGCTGGTGCTGGCCCTGCCCGACTGGCGTTTCGGGCTGGCTTTTGTTGCGGCCACGGCCGCCCTGCTGCTGCTGCTCGAAGCCCTCACTCGCGGTCTGCGCTCGCTGGCCGGCCGGGCCCAGGCCAGCGAGCGCTGGGCCTTGCCGCTGGAGCTGCGCCTGGCCCTCGCTGGCCTGCAGCGACCGAATTCGCCGCTGCGTGCGGCCCTGCTGTCGCTAGGCGCGGCGCTGAGCCTGCTGGTGGCCTGCACCCTGGTGGTGACCGCCTTGCTGCGCATGGTCAACGAGACCCTGCCCGACAAGGCGCCGGCCCTGTTGTTCTACGACGTGCAGACCGATCAGCTCGATCTGCTGCGCCGCACCTTGCGCGCCGAGCCCGGGCCGCAGCAGTTGCAGACCGCGCCCTTGGTGCTGGGCCGGCTGGTGGCCGTCAACGGCACGGCCCTGCGTGACAGCGGTGACGAACGGCGCCGACGCGAGGCGCGCGACGAGCACAAGCTCAGCAGCCGGGCCGGCAATATCGACGATGTCGTGGTCGAGCGGGGCGCCTGGTGGCCGGCCGATCATGCGGGTGCCGCCCTGGTGGCGATGGAAGACCGCGAAGCCGATCAGCTGGGCCTGAAGGTCGGCGACCGGCTGCAGTTCGACATCATGGGCACGGCCGTGGATGTGCAACTGGCCGCGATCTATGCACAGCGCCGCACCCAGGCGCGCCTGTGGCTGGAGGCCATCTTCAGCGACGGCGTGCTCGACCCCTTCATCACCCGCCATGTCGGCGCCGCCTACATGCCGGCCGAGGCCGCACTGCGGGCTCAGGACCGGCTGGCGGCGGCGGCACCCAATATCGCCAGCGTGCGCACCGAGGCCTTGCTGCGCGAGACCCGCGCGCTGATGGGGCGCGCCAGCAGCGGCCTGGCCGTGGTGGCTGGCGTCTGCCTGGCCGCCAGCCTGCTGGTGCTGGCCAGCGTGGTGGCGGCCAGCCGGACCCGCCAGGTCTATGACTCCACGGTGATGCACGCGCTGGGCGCGCGCCTGTCCAGCCTGCGCCGGCTGCTGTACTGGGAATATGCGCTGCTGGCCCTGGTGACGGCCGGCTTTGCGATGGTCGCCGGCAGCCTGCTGGCGACCGCGCTGCTGCACTGGCGGCTGGACCTCGACCCTGCCGGCCTGTACTGGACCGGCGGCCTGACGGCCCTCAGCGTCAGCACGCTGAGCCTGGGGCTGGGTGCGCGCTATCTGCTGCGCCAGCTGCGTCTGAGCCCAGCCCTGCTGCTGCGCAGCGCCAACTGATCGGCTCACGGTGTCGGGCGACGACCAGCTCTCCTGCAAGGCGTTCGACGCACGCGCTCTGCAGCGCCTGGCCTGCCGCGCCCCCAACTGCCCGGTCAATCCATGAGCGTGTCGGCGGCCTGGATCGCAAGCGGGGCGACGGCCGCCTACTTCGCCCTGGTGCCGCTGCTGTTCGCCGCCGTCAACAGCGGACTGCCAATGTGGCTGGAGCGGCTGCTGCTGGGCCTGGCCACACCAGGCGTGCTGCTGGTGCTGGTCTGGATGCCGCTGCTCAAGAGCCTGGGACTGGGCCAGGGGGAATGGATCGTCGGTCCCAGCCTGGCCGCCTACGTGCTGCTGGCGCTGAGCTACAGCGCCGCGGCCGGCACCCTGGCCTGGCTGCTCGGCCGGCTGCTGCGATAGCAGGCGGCCGGGGTTTGCGCGCATTCGCTCAGGCCAGCTTCCCCGTCTGGAAGTCACGCACCGCCTGCATCAGCTCGGCCTGGGTGTTCATCACAAAGGGGCCGTACTGCGCGATCGGCTCGTTCAGCGGCTTGCCGGCGATCAGGATCGCGCGGGTCGGCTCATCGCCAGCCACCAGCCGCACACCGTCGCTCCCCGGTGTGTTGGCCAGTATCGCCATGCGTTGCGGCGGCACCGTGCAGCCGGTCTCGAAGCGCAGCGCGCCGCGATAGACGTAGACAAAGGCGTTGTGCGTCTCGGGCAGCAGCTGCTCGAAGCTCGCACCAGGCGCCAGATGCAAGTCCAGGTACAGCGGCTCGGTGTGCTCGCGCTGCACCGCGCCCTTGACGCCATGGCTCTCGCCGGCGATCACGCGCACCTTGACGCCATCCTGCTCGAACTCCGGGATCTCGGCGCTGGCGATGTCGCGATACCAAGGGTCACGCAGCTTGTCCTTGGCCGGCAGGTTGAGCCACAGCTGGAAGCCTTCCATCCGGCCCTGCTGCTGCTCGGGCAGCTCGCTATGGATCACGCCACGGCCGGCGGTCATCCATTGCACGCCACCGCCCTCGATCAAGCCCTCGTTGCCGGCCGAGTCGCGATGCCGCATCCGGCCTTCGAGCATATAGCTGATGGTCTCGAAGCCGCGGTGCGGATGGTCGGGAAAGCCGGCGATGTAGTCATCGGCCTGGTCCGAGCCAAAGGCGTCCAGCATCAAAAAGGGGTCCAGGCGGCGCTGCAAGGTGTTGGTCAGCACACGGGTCAGCTTGACCCCGGCGCCATCGCTGGTCGCCAGGCCGGCGACCAGGCGCTCCCCCGCGCGCGGCTGGGTCAGCGTCAAGGTGGTGGGGCTCCTGGTCGGTGCTCCTTGTCGATAGGGAATGAGAGTGAATTAGACCGTAGCCGGGCTGAACAGCTCGGCGATCTGCGCACGGGCGCCGGCCACTGCGGCGGCTTCGGCATCCGGGCCCATCGCCAGGCCTTCGGCATAGATGAAGCTGACATCGGTCATGCCCAGGAAGCCCAGCACGGTCTTCAGATAGGGCACCATGGTGTCGCTGGGCTGGTCGCGGTAGACGCCGCCGCGGGCCAGCACCACATAGACCTTCTTGCCCTTGACCAGGCCTTCGGGGCCGTTGGCCGTGTAGCGGAAGGTCGTGCCGGCGCGGGCCACCGCGTCGATCCAGTTCTTCAGCTGGGTCGGGATGCCGAAGTTGATCATCGGTGCGCCGATCACGATCGCATCATGGGCTTGCAGCTCATTGATCAGCGCATCGTTCTCGGCCACGCGGGCATTCTGCTCGGCGCTGCGCGCATCGGCCGGGGTGAACAGCGCGCCCAGGGCGGCCTCGTCCATCACGGGGGTCGGGTTCAGGCCCAGGTCGCGCACGGTGACGCTGGCGCCGGCATGCTGGGCCTTCAAGGCCTCGACCAGTTCGCTGGCCAGACGGGTGGAGAAAGAGCCTTGGCCGTCCTGGACACGACGGGCGCTGGAGTTGATTTGCAGAACGTTCATGGTGGTGCTCCGGTAGTGGGTTGGGTCGTCGTCTTGACGATGGCTCCAATGTATTGGGCAGACTCGCGAGACAGAAGACGGCAGTCTGGATAAGATCGTTCCACCAACGAGACAATCAAGCCCATATGAGCCTGGACGCCGACGATCTACTGCTGTTTGCCCGCGTGGCCGAGGCCGGCTCCTTCAGCCGCGCCGCCGAGCGGGTCAAGCTGCCCAAATCCACCGTCTCGCGCCGCCTGGCGGCACTCGAAGAACGGCTGGGCGAGAAACTATTGCAGCGCAGCACCCGCCGCCTGACCCTGACCGAGTTCGGCCAGGGGGTGCTGGAACATGCGCGGGCGGTGGCCGCCGAGGTGGACGGCGCGCTGTCGCTGGCCCTGCACCGCCAGCAGCGCCCGACCGGGCGGCTGCGGGTCTCGATGCCGGCCGACTTCGCCCATCAGGCACTGGCGCCGATGTTGTGCGCCTTTGCCCTGGAGTATCCGGAGGTGTCGCTGGAGCTGGACCTGTCGCCGCGCCGGGTCGATCTGATCGCCGAGGGCTTCGATCTGGCGGTGCGCATGGGCGATCTGCCCGAGGACAGTCAGCTCGCCGCGCGCCGTCTGGCCCTGTTCACGAACAGCCTGTACGCCGCCCCCAGCTATCTGCGCCTGCATGGAGAACCGCAACTGCCCGAGGCCCTGGGCAGCATGCATGGGCTGATGATTCTGTCGCGCTCCGGCGAGCCCATGCCCTGGAGCCTGCGGCGCGGCAGCGAGGGCCTGGCGTGGCAAGGCGTGCCCGACAAGCGCAGCCTGGTCAACGCGCCCGATATGCTGCTGCGCCTGGCCTGCGCCGGCGTCGGCATCACGGCCGTGGGCGACCACTTCGCCCAGCCCTATGTCAGCCGCGGCGAACTGGTGCGGGTGCTGCCCGACTGGGAGCTGGAACCGGCCGCCTGCTGGGCGGTCTTTCCCGGACGTCGGCTGATGCCGCTGCGCACCCGGGTCTTTATCGAAGCGATGGCCACGGCGCTGTCGGCCTGCCCGGGCCAGTGATGCGGCCTCACTCCGGAGGCCGGAAGCCGACCTCCACCGTGGCCACCCGGGTCTTGCTGATCGGCGCGAAACGCCAGCGCGCCACCGCCGCCAGCACGCTGGCGACCAGGCGCTGATTGCTGGACTTCAGTACCTCGGGCGCCTGCACCGTGCCATCGGGCTTGACCTCGAACTGCACCAGCACCGAGCCGCTGCCGCGGCCACGCAGCAGCACCGCCGGGTATTCGGGCTCGACCCGCTCGATCAGCCGCAGCGGCTCTTCCGGCGGCTCGGGGGCGGGCGGCACTGCCGCCACCGCCGCGACCGCCGGGCTGGGCATGGCCGGGCTGGCGGCCTGCGGAGCGAGTGCCACCGCCTGAGTGAT
>NZ_JAQOWX010000122.1:0-16360 GCF_028462495.1 Paucibacter sp. XJ19-41 | reverse complement strand
GCGCCAGCAAGGCCTCGGGCCTGGCCTCGGCCGTGGCCAGCGCGGCACTCAGCGCCGGCGAATACTGGCGCAGCACCGGCTCCGGCGCTGCGGCCGGCGTGGTGGCCGCCCCCGGCGGATCGATGAAGGCGGTGTACTGGCGGGTGAAGCGGGCCGGGCAACCCAGGCTCAGATTGATCGTGACCAGGGGCTCGTCGATCTGCACCAGGCTTTGCAGCCGCACCGCACGCACCGCCGCCTCGCCATCACCCTCCAGCTGCAGCTGGATCAGATTGGCCGGCACCCGCGACTCGCCGGACAGCACCTCGGCCCGCACGCAGTCCAGGCTCAGGGTCTCGCCGCTAGCCAGCCGCACCGGGAACACCAGGTTCAGCGACTGCCCGAGCGCCGACAGGGTCAGCGGCCGCCCGACACCCAGCGCCTGCACGGGGCCTAGCGCTGCCGCACTGAGGACGAACACGCTGAGAACGCGGGGGGGCAAACCCTTGCGAGACGAGGCTCGGTACATGCAGGGAGGGTGTGTTGTTTGCTGGGCACTCTAGCATGTCAGGCACGACAACAAGTGCGGTCAAACCCAGCATCAGCACGCCAAAGCCGCAGCTGTTCCATTGTTCACACAGTGCCCGCCGCTTCGCGACGGCGCAGCTGCGGCAGCAGACTCATGGACAATGGTCGAGAAGGGCAGCCTGTAGCTGTCACGTCAGCGACTAAGCATGAATAGCACGGTTCTTACAATTCCTGAACGCAGCAATATCGAGTCGGGGTCGTGGTTCTCCAAACTGTCCGCGCCCTTGCGAGGCGACATTCTTTCGCGTGCCACGGTGCGCCGCCTGGGCGACAACGCCCTGCTGTCCTGCCGTGGCGAACCGGCCGAGGAATGGGTAGGCGTGGCCAAGGGGGCGGTGCGGGTCAGCTCGGTCTCGCTGTCGGGCAAGCAGATCACGCTGACCTATGTGGAGCCCGGCACCTGGTTCGGCGACATCTCGCTGTTCGATGGTATGCCGCGCACCCACGATGCCACCACCCATGGCGACACCACCTTGCTGGTGGTGCGCAAGCCCGACTTCAAGGAATTGCTGTCACGCCACTCCGAGCTCTACGAGGCCTTGCTGCGGCTGAACTGCCGACGCCTGCGCCTGATGTTCGATGTGGTCGAGGACCTGAACACCCGGCCGCTGGCCTCGCGCCTGGCCAAGCAGATCCTGCTGCTGGCGCGCTCCTACGGCGTGCCGCAGGGCGAGGAAATCCGCATCGGCCTGCAGCTCGCGCAGGAAGATCTGGCCCAGATGCTGGGTGCCTCGCGCCAGCGCGTCAATCAGGAGCTCAAGGGCTTCGAGCGCGACGGCGCGGTGCGCGTCGAACCCACCCGCCTGGTGCTGCTGAGCAAGGAGAAGCTGCTGGCCATCGCCTCACGCTGATCCCGGCTCCTGCGTCCCCGGGCCTGTCCAACAACACCTGAAGGAGACCCATGGACGACGCATTCACCGGCACCCGCGAGCTCGCGCAAGCGCTGGAAACCGAGGCCCTGAGCAGCTGGCTGAGTGCCCAGGTGCCAGGTTTTGCCGGCCCGCTGCGCATCGAGCAGTTCAAGGGCGGCCAGTCGAACCCGACCTACAAGCTGATCACGCCGAGCGCCAGCTATGTGATGCGATCCAAGCCCGGCCCGGTCGCCAAGCTGCTGCCCTCGGCCCATGCGATCGAGCGCGAATTCGCGGTGATGAAGGCCTTGCAGGGCACGGCCGTGCCGGTGCCGCGCATGCTGGCGCTGTGCGAGGACGAGGCCGTGATCGGCCGCGCCTTCGATGTGATGGAGTTCCTCGAGGGTCGGGTCTTGTGGGACCAGAGCCTGCCCGGCATGAGCCCGACCGAGCGCGGCGCCCTCTATGACGAGATGAACCGCGTGATGGCGGCGCTGCACAGCGTCGACTTCGCGGCCGCCGGGCTGGCCGGCTATGGCAAGCCCGGCAACTATTTCGAGCGCCAGATCGGACGCTGGAGCAAGCAATACCAGGCCTCGGTCACCGGCCCCAACGAGGCCATGGACCGACTGATCGAGTGGCTGCCGCTGAACATCCCGGCCTCGGCGCGCGACGAGCGCGAGGTGGCCATCGTCCATGGCGACTACCGGCTCGACAACCTGGTCTTCCACCCGAGCGAGCCGCGCGTGCTGGCGGTGCTGGACTGGGAGCTGTCGACCCTCGGTCACCCGCTGGCCGACTTCAGCTACCACTGCATGTCCTGGCATATCCGGACCTCCGGCGCGGCGCGCGGCCTGGGCGGCCATGACCTGGCCGCGCTGGGCATTCCCGATGAACTCGGCTATGTGCGCCGCTACTGCGAGCGCACTGGCCGTGCCGACATGGCCCTGGTGATGCGCGACTGGAACTTCTACCTGGCCTACAACCTGTTCCGCATCGCCGCCATCCTGCAAGGCATTGCCAAGCGGGTCGAGGCCGGCACGGCCTCCAGCGAGCGGGCCCGCGAGGCGGCGGCCGGCGCCCGGCCTATGGCCGAGCTGGGCTGGCAGTTCGCGCAGCGCGCTGCCTGAGCCTCAGCGCCCCGGCAGCTCACCCAGCGGTGGCTGGCTTTGCCAGGCCACCGAAGTGGTGGTCGGCCAGGGCCCGCCGTCGGCGAGCCGCGCATTGACGCGCTGGGCCTCGCGGCAGGCCGTCTCCAGCAACTTCACCAGGCCCTGGATCTCGTTCAGGGTCGGCTCCTCCATCGCAACGCGCAGATAGACATTGCCGCGCAGCACCATCAGCACAAAGGGCCGCTCCTCGGGCAGCAGATCCTGGCTGGCCTGGATCAACAGGTCGCTGAGCGCGTTCTCCAGCCAGGCCGACACCACCTCCTGGTTGATCGCGACGGCGCCGAAACGCTCCTTGACCAGCTTGTGCGGATAGTTCTTCAGCTTGGCAAACATCACCAGCCAGCGCATCTCCTCGGGCGTGTCGGTGTCGACCCGGGTCTTCAAGGTGTCGGTATAGGCCTCGAACACCGCCTTCTCCAGCCGCTCCATCAGCGAGCGCGCCAGCACCATCATCTGCAGATCCGGATGCAGGCCCAGCTCGCAACGCATGCGCAGCTCATTGCCTTCGATATAGCTGCGCTGCGAAGGCGCCCACTCGATGCGCAGCGCGCCGCCCGGCGCCGCCTTGGCCTGCTCGATCTGGAAGCCGCGTGCATCGCGGCTCTGGCGAAACTGCGCGCCGCGGCCGTCGGCCCAATCGGCCATGTGCTTCCATCGCGCGGCATTGGCCCGCGCGACAAACCAGCGTTTAACTTGCTTAATTAACATGGACTAGGACAATGAACTGCGCAGCGTGGAGAGCAAACAATGATTGAAGTCTATTCATGGCCCACACCCAATGGGCACAAAGTTCACATCATGTTGGAAGAATGTGACCTGCCGTATAAGGTGATCCCCGTGGACATCGGCGCCGGGGCCCAGTTCGAGCCCGGCTTTCTGTCCATCAGCCCCAACAACAAGAGTCCCGCCATCGTCGACCCCGATGGCCCCGAGGGAAAACCGATCTCGCTGTTCGAATCGGGCGCCATTTTGCTCTACCTGGCCGGCAAGACCGGCCGGCTGCTGCCCAGTGGCACAGCGGCCAAGTACGAGGTGCTGCAATGGCTGATGTTCCAGATGGGCGGCGTCGGTCCGATGCTGGGCCAGGCCCACCACTTCCGCATCTACGCGCCCGAGAAGATCGATTACTCGATCAATCGCTACAGCAATGAGGCCAAGCGTCTTTACGGCGTCATCAACAAGCGCCTGGCCGCCAGCACCTATCTGGGCGGGCCCGAGTATTCGATCGCCGATATCGCCACCTTCCCCTGGCTGCGTTCGTGGAAGAACCAGGGCGTGGAGCTGGGCGACTATCCGCATCTGAAAGGCTGGTTCGACGAGATCTCGGCCCGGCCTGCGGTGCAGCGCGGCGTCGAGGTGCTGAGCCAGCAGCGCAAGCCCCTGGTCACCGACCAGGCCCGCGAGGTGCTGTTCGGCGCCACCCAGTACAAGAAACACTGAGCGTCAGCGCGCCTCGGCCAATCCTGCTAGTCTTGCGCGGCCCGTCACTGCGAAGCTCAGGAGATGACCCATGGCCCAGTTGAATGTCAACGGTGCGCTGCGCGAATTCGAGGCCGAGCCCGACACCCCGCTGCTGTGGGTGCTGCGTGAACAGCTCGGCCTGACCGGCAGCAAATACGGATGCGGCATCGCCCAGTGCGGTGCCTGCACCGTCCACATCGACGGCGTCCCGACACGCTCCTGTGTGCGGCCCGTCTCCACGGTCGGGGCCAGGGAGAAAATCCTCACGATCGAAGGTCTGTCGCCCGACGGCAGCCACCCGGTGCAGCAGGCCTGGGCCGCGCTGGACGTGCCGCAGTGCGGCTTCTGCCAGAGCGGCATGATCATGGCGGCCGTCGCGCTGCTGAAGGAGAAACCCAGGCCCAGCGACGCCGACATCGACGCGGCGATGAACAAGATCTGTCGCTGCGGCACCTATAACCGCGTGCGCGCCGCGATCCACCATGTGGCCGGCGGCTCCCAGCGCGCGGCCATCCCGATTCGCATTGTCGACGGGGGTGCCGCATGACCACGACACGACGCCAGTTCCTGCAGCGTAGCGCCCTCGGCGGCGGCGGACTGATGCTGGGCTTTCATGTGCCGCTGCCGGCACAGGCGCAGGCCACGGCGGCCACGCCCGAGATCAATGCCTGGGTGCTGATCAAACCCGACGACAGCGTCGTGATCCGCATCGCCCGCTCCGAGATGGGCCAGGGCACGCTGACCGGCCTGGCCCAGCTGGTGGCCGAGGAGCTGGAATGCGACTGGGCCAAGGTCACGACCGAGTACCCGACGCCCGGGCAAAACCTGGCACGTCAGCGCGCCTGGGGCAATTTCTCGACCGGTGGCAGCCGCGGCATCCGCGAGTCGCATGACTATGTGCGCAAGGGCGGCGCCGCCGCACGGCTGATGCTGGTCCAGGCGGCGGCCGCCGACTGGGGCGTGCCGGCCGCCGAATGCACGACGGCCAAGAGCCTGATCAGCCACAAGACCAGTGGCCGCAGCACCAGCTACGGCAAGGTGGCCGCCGCAGCCGCCAAGCTGCCCATCCCGACTGTGGCCGAGATCAAGCTCAAGGAGCCCGGTGCCTGGACCCTCGTCGGCCAACCGATACGCCGCCTGGACACCCGCGACAAGCTGACCGGCGCCCAGGTCTACGGCATGGACCTGACCCTGCCCGGCATGCTCAACGCCGCGATCAAGGACTGCCCGGTGTTCGGCGGCAAGCTCAAGAGCTTTGACGCCGCTGCCACCTTGAAGCGCCCCGGCATCAAGGCCGTGCTGCCGGTCGGCGACAGCGCGGTGGCCGTCGTGGCCGATACCTGGTGGCGCGCCAAGACCGCGCTGGATCAGCTGCCCATCGTCTGGGACGAGGGCCCCAATGCACAGCTCAGCAGCGCTGCCATCACGGCGACGCTGAAGCAAGGGCTGGAGGCGAAAGACGCGGTGGCCGGCAGCAAGGTGGGCGATGCGCCGGCGGCCATCGCGGCCTCGGCCCGCCAGCTGGAGGCGGTCTACGGCTACCCCTTCCAGAACCACGCGACCATGGAGACGATGAACGCGACCGCACGCTGGACCCCCGAGCGCTGCGAGGTCTGGACCCCGACCCAGAACGGCGAGGCCGCACTGGCCGCTGCCGCCGAGGCCGCGGGCCTTCCGCCGGCGCAGTGCGAGGTCTACAAGCTGCTGCTCGGCGGCGGCTTCGGCCGGCGCGGCGCCGTGCATGACTGGGTGCGCCAGGCCGTGGCCATCGCCAAGCAGATGCCCGGCACGCCGGTCAAGATGATCTGGTCGCGCGAGGAGGACATGCAGCACGGCCGCTACCACCCGGTCACGCAGTGCAAGCTGACGGCAGGCCTGGACGCGCAGGGCAAGATCACGGGTCTTTCGATGCGCATTTCGGGCCAGTCCATCGTCGCCGGCATCTTCCCGCAGAACATCCGCGACGGCCGCGACCCGGTGGTGTTCCAGGGGCTCAATGCCGATGGCCCCGAAGGGCATCTGGGCTACAAGTTCCCGGCCCTGCTGATCGAGCATGCGATGCGCAATCCGGCGGTGCCGCCGGGCTTCTGGCGCGGCGTCAATCTGAACCAGAACGCGATCTATATGGAGTGCTTTCTGGACGAGATTGCCCACGCCACCCAGCGCGACCCGCTGGCGCTGCGCCGCGAGCTGCTGGCCGGCTCGCCCAAGCACCTGGCGGTCTTGAACGCGGTGGCCGACAAGGCCGGCTGGGGCCGCCCCGCGCCCAAGGGCCACCATCGCGGCCTGGCCCAGATCATGGGCTTCGGCAGCTATGTCGCGGCCTGTGCCGAGGTCTCGGTCGGACCCAAGGGCGCGCTGAAGATCCATCGCATCGTGGCTGCCACCGACTGCGGCCATGCGGTCAATCCGCAGCAGATCGAGGCCCAGGTCGAGGGCAGCTTTGTCTACGGCCTGTCGGCCGCCTTGTTCGGCGAATGCACGGTCAAGAATGGCCGCATCGAGCAGAGCAACTTCCACGACTATCCGGTGCTGAAGATGGAGCACATGCCCAAGGTCGAGACGGTGGTGATGCCCTCGGGCGGCTTCTGGGGCGGGGTCGGCGAGCCCACCATCGCGGTGGCCGCGCCAGCGGTGCTGAATGCGATCTTCGCGGCCACCGGCAAGCGCATCCGTCAGCTGCCGCTGAAGGACCAGCTGGCGGCCTGAGCGCCATGCTGCTGGCCACCTTGCTGCTGGCGTCGGCTACCACCGCCGACGCCATCCCCGAGCCGCTTCAGGGGCTGCAGGGCGATGCGCAGCGCGGCCGCGCCATCGTCGCGAGCCGCCAGAGCGGGCTGTGCCTGCTGTGCCACAGCGCACCCATCCCCGAGGAGCGTTTCCAGGGCACGCTGGCGCCCAGCCTGGCGGGCGCCGGCGCACGCTGGAGCGCCGGCCAGCTGCGCCTGCGCATCGTCGACAGCCTGCGTATCAACCCCGACTCCATCATGCCGGCCTATCACCGCGTCGACGGTCTGAGCCAGGTCGGCCGCGACTGGCGCGGCAAACCGGTGCTCGATGCCCAGCAGGTCGAGGATGTCGTGGCCTATCTGCAGAGCTTGAAAGACTGAGGCATGGACCGCTCACGCCGTCTTTGGCTGGGACTGGGCATGATCGTGGTGCTGCGGCCGGCCTGGGCGACGCCGCAGGCGCTGCGCGAGGCGATCGCCGGCTTTGCCGCCGGCACGCCGGTCCAGCGCGGCCGCATCGCGCTGGAGATCGCGCCGCTGGTCGAGAACGGCAATGCCNCTTTGGCTGGGACTGGGCATGATCGTGGTGCTGCGGCCGGCCTGGGCGACGCCGCAGGCGCTGCGCGAGGCGATCGCCGGCTTTGCCGCCGGCACGCCGGTCCAGCGCGGCCGCATCGCGCTGGAGATCGCGCCGCTGGTCGAGAACGGCAATGCCGTGCCGATCAGCATCAAGATCAACAGCCCAATGACGGCCGAGGACCATGTGCGCGAGATCGCGCTGTTCACCGAACAGAACCCGCAGCTGGAGGTGCTGCATTGCCGGCTGGGCCCGCACGCCGGCCGGGCGGCGGTGTCTACCCGCATCCGGTTGGCCACCAGCCAGCAGATCGTTGCGCTGGCGCGCCTGTCCGATGGCAGCTGCTGGCAGGTCGGCGCCGATGTGGTGGTCACGCTGGCCGCCTGCGTGGAGTAGCAAGCCATGGCCCGAACGCTGATCACCCTGCCCGCCAGCGCGCCGCGCGGCAGCATCATCGAGATCCGCACCTTGATCGCGCATCCGATGGAGACCGGCTACCGGCGCGACGGCGACGGCAGCCTGCTGCCGCGCAACATCCTGCGCCGCTTCGAGTGCCGCTACAACGGGGAACTCGTTTTCAGCACCGACTTGTTCGCCGCCATCGCCGCCAACCCCTATCTGGCCTTCCCGCTGCGGGTCGGCGACAGCGGCACGCTGAGCTTCAGCTGGACCGGCGACCAGGGCTTCGCGCAGACCGAGACCGTCACGCTGACCTCGACATGAAGGCCTGGCTGGCGCTGCTGCTACTCGCGACCGCCCTGCCCGCTGGTGCGCAACAGCGCTCGGGCTTCGAGCAGCTGAGCCCGGCGCTGCAGACCATGCAGCGCGACGACGCGCAGAACCCGGCCATGCTGTGGGTGCAGGATGGCGCCCAGCTTTGGGCGCGTGGCCCCGACAAAGCCTGCGCCTCCTGCCATGGCGATGCGAGGCAGAGCATGGTCGGCGTGGCCGCCCGCTACCCGGCCTTCGACAGCCGCACAGCCGGGCCGCTGAACCTGGCTCAGCGCGTCAACCAGTGCCGCAGCGTCCACCAGGGCCGGCCACCCTGGCCGGCCGAGAGCGCCGAGCTGCTGGGGCTGACGGCCTTCATCGGCCTGCAGTCGCGCGGCCTGCCGCTGGCGCCGCCCACCGACGCGCGGCTGGAGCCGGCGCGCGCGCGGGGTCAGGTCTTGTTCAACGCCCGCATCGGCCAGCTCCATCTGAGCTGCGCGATCTGCCATCAGGCGAACGTCGGGCAGCGTCTGGCCGGCAGCCTGATACCGCCGGGTCATGTGAACGGCTACCCGCTGTACCGGCTGGAATGGCAGGGCCTGGGTTCGCTGCAGCGCCGGCTGCGCAACTGCATGAGCGGGGTGCGGGCCGAACCCTTCGCCTGGGATGCGCAGGAACTGCTCGATCTGGAGCTCTATCTGGCCCGGCGTGGCGCCGGTCTGGCCATGGAGACACCGGCCGTGCGGCCCTGAGCTTGGGCGGCACGGGCTCCGATATGCTCAAGCGCTCACCAAGGACAGCTGCCATGCCTCACCACCGCCTGATCATTCTCGGCGCCGGCACCGCCGGCCTCAGCGCCTACAAGCAGGCCAGCGAACTCAGCGAGGACATCCTGCTGATCGACCCGGGTCCGCTGGGCACGACCTGCGCGCGGGTCGGCTGCATGCCGTCCAAGGCCTTGCTGCAGGTGGCGCGCGAGGTCCATGCCAGCCACAGCCTGTACCGGCGCCAGCTGCTCAAGGGCCCGCTGCCCGCGCTGGACTCGGCGGCCGTGATGCAGCAGGTGCGCTCGCTGCGCGACCGCTTCGTCAGCGGCCCGGTGCGCACCGTCGAGAAGATGGGCAAGCACTATCTGCAGGCCAGCGCCCGTTTCGTCGGTCCGAACCGCATCGAGGCGCGCAGCGCCGCCGGCGTCGAGCTGTTCAGTGCCGATGCCATCATCGTTGCCACCGGCAGCCGGCCCGTGCTGCCACCGGCCTGGCAGGCCTTCGGCAGCCGGGTGCTCACCAGCGACAGCCTGTTCGAGCTGCCGGACCTGCCGGCGCGGCTGGCCGTCGTCGGCCTGGGCGCGCTGGGCTGCGAGCTCGGCCAGGCGCTGGCGATGCTCGGTGTCCAGGTCCACGCCTTCGGGCGCGGCAGCGCCCGCGTGGCCGGCATGGCCCAGCCCGAGCTCAGCGCCTTGGCGCAAGCGGCGCTGGCCGAGCATTTCAGCATCCATCAAGGCCATGAGGCCCGGTTGCAAGCCGCCGACCCGGGCCTGGTGGTTGAGTTCGGCGAGCAGCGCATAGCGGTCGACGCGGTGCTCGCTGCCTTGGGCCGCACGCCGGCCGTGGAGGGGCTGAACCTGGCCGCGCTGGGTCTGCCGCTCGATGAGCGGGGCCTGCCGGCCATCGATGCGCAAAGCCTGCGCGCCGGTGACACGGCGGTGTTCTTTGCCGGCGATGTCAACGCGCTGACGCCGCTGATGCACGAGGCGGCCGACGACGGCCGGCTGGCGGCCTGGTATGCCTTGCATCCCGAGGCCGCCTGCCTGGCCCGCCGCACGCCGCTGGCGATCACCTTCACCGAGCCGCAGATGGCGCGCTGCGGCCTCGGCCAGGCGGAGCTACCCGCTGGCGCGCTGACCGGCCGCAGCAACTTCGGCACCCAGGGCCGCTCGCTCATCATGGGCCAGAGCCATGGCCTGATGCTGGTCCATGCCGATGCCGGCGGTCGGCTGATAGGCGCCGAGATGGTGTGCGCCGGTGCCGAGCATCTGGGCCATGAACTGGCCTGGCTGATACAGCGCGGTGTCGATGTCATCGAGGCGCTGCAGCTGCCTTTCTATCACCCGGTGCTGGAAGAAGGCCTGCGCAGCGCGCTGCAGGACATTCGCCGCCATCTGCCCGCGCGCGAGCGCCGCCCCGACCTGCCCCTGTGCGGTCAGGCGGACGAGGGCTTGCCCGGCGTCTAGCTCGCCCGCTGCGGCAGGCTCAGCACAAAGCAGCTGCCGCCGCCCTCGCGGCCTTCGCAGCGCACCTCGCCGCCATGGCGCTGCGCGATCTGCTTGACCAGGCTCAACCCCAGGCCTACACCGCCGGCCAGCTCGGCATGGCCGGGCAGACGGAAGAAAGGCTCGAAGATGCGCTCGCGCATCTCGGGCGGCACGCCAGGGCCGCGGTCACAAACCCTCAGCTCCATGCTGGCGCCGCGCCGGCGCAGCTCCAGCAACACCTGTTCGCCGCCGTAGCGGCGTGCGTTCTCGAGCAGATTGCGCAGCGCGCGGCGCAGCAGGCGCTCCTCGCCGGGCACCTTGAAGTCCAGCGCAGCCTCGTCCGGATCGACCAGGGCGCCGGTGCGCGAGGCCTCCTCGGCCGCCAGGCCCAGCAGGTCAACGGGATCCTGCTGCAGCGCCTGGGCACCGGACTCGAGCCGGCTGGCCAGCAAGACCTCCTCGACCAGCGCATCGAGCTCGCCGATATTGGTGTCGATCTCCTGCTGCAGCCGCGCACGCTGTGCCGGGCTGGAGCCCTCCAGCATCGCGAACGCCATCTTCAGCCGTGCCAGCGGCGAGCGCAGCTCATGGCTGGCATTGGCCAGCAGGCTCTGGTGCGAGCGCAGCAAGGCCTCGATCTGGCCGGCCGTGCGGTTGAAGCTGGCAGCCAGCGCGGCCACCTCATCGCGCCCGCCGTCCTTGACCCGGTGCTGCAGATTGCCGGCGCCGAACAATTCGACGCCGCGCTGCAGATTCTCCAGGCGCCGAGTCAAGCGCCGCACCACCGGATAGGCGCTGACCGCCACGGCGAGGAATAGCAGCACCAGCAAAATGACCAGGGCCTCGCCGCTGGGGCGAGGCCCGAAGGGCGCAAGCAGCCAGGGGCCTTCATCGCGCCGCGGCGGCCTGGCAATGCGCTCACCACGCTCAGCGCGTTCGCCCGGCGGGCTGGCGCTGGCCGCGCGCAGGCCGCCCCGCAGCATCCACAAGCTGCGGCCATCCTCCAGCGGCACCTCCAACTGGCGCACGCCCGGGTCCTTGATACGGCGCTCAAACTGCTCCGAGGCCGCGATCCGCTCGCCCTGGGCATCGTCCAGCGCAATCGACATGCGCAGGCGCTGGCCCCAGTCGCGCAGCGCCTCGGCCTGCTGCTCACGCGGCGCGTCGGCCTCGGGCAGCGCGCGGTGGATCAGCAGCGCCATCGAACTCAGGCGCTCGGTCGCGGCGGCCTCGAAGCCGCCACGCTCCTGCTCGATCTGGCGCTGGAACAGCCAGGCCGAGCCGAACGCGAAGGCCAGCAGCAGGACCACCAGGGTCAGATAGATCCGCAGATAAAGCGATTTCAAGAGCGGGCTACCTCAGCTGTCGGCGTCCTGCTTGCGCGCAAACACATAGCCGACACCGCGCACCGTCAGCACGCGGCGCGGGTTCTTCGCGTCGTCCTCAATCAGCGCGCGGATGCGCGAGACATGGACATCGATCGAGCGATCGAAGGCATCCAGCGGATGGCCCTTGAGCGCATCCATGATCTGGTCGCGCGACAGCACCCGGCCCGGGCTTTGCGCCAGCACCACCAGCAGATCGAACTGATGGCTGGTCAGATCGCAGGGCTTGCCGTCCAGCCGTGCGACGCGCGCCGCCAGATCGATCTCGAGCCGGCCGAAGCGCAAGACATCATCGGCCTGGCCTTCCGGCTCGGCGCGACGCAGCAAGGCCTTGACGCGGGCCTGCAGCTCGCGCGGCTCGAAGGGCTTGGCCAGATAGTCATCGGCGCCCAGCTCCAGGCCGAGGATGCGGTCCATCGGCTCGCCGCGCGCCGACAGCATCAGCACCGGCAGGCGCCGGGTGCGGGCCTCGCCGCGCAGGCTGCGGCAGAAGTCCAGCCCGTCACCATCGGGCAGCATCAGGTCCAGCACCAGCAGATCCGGCAGGGCCGCTTCCAGCGCCTGCCGGCCCTGGGCCAGGCTGTGCGCGGACTCGACCTCGAAGCCGGCGGCCGTCAGGTAGTCGCCCAGCATCGAGGTCAGGCGGGCATCGTCGTCAACAAGAAGCAGTCGGGTACTCATGGATGGCTGGGGCTGCGCTCGGCGGTGGCTGCCCGCGCGACGCGCCGCCACCAAGCCCGTGGACATGGAGGTGTCAAGCATAAGCGAGTCTCCGGTCCCTTACTGCTTGGGGGCACCACCATGCACCTTCATGCGCTCGGCGCGGTGTTCCGCCATGCGCGCCTGGCGCTTGGCCATGCGCTCGGCCAGCTTGCCGCGCTGCTCGGGCGTCAGCACATTGGCGGCAGCGACCAGGGCCTGGCTCATGCGCTTGCTGATCTGATCGTGCAGGGCCTGGGCCTGCTGGCGCTGCGACTCCACCGCTGCGGCGTCGATGCTGGGCGCGGTCAGCAAGGCCTGACCCTGAGCACGCAGCTTGCGCAGCGCTTCATGCTGCGGCTTCAGATCGGCAGCGGCGCTGCGCATGATCTGCTTGACCTCGCTGCGCTGCGCCTCGCTGGCGTCGACCTGCTCCAACATGCGCTCGACTCGCGGGCCGCCACCCATCATGCCGTGACGGTCATGATGGCCACCGGCCTGGGCCGACAGCGCACCCAGGCTCAGCACGGCGGCCAGCGCGGACAGGGTCAGCAGGGACTTGGGATTGAACTTGGACATCAGGGTCTCCATCAGTCAGTAGGGGTGACGCAATGGTGAAACCGAGACGTAAGGCCCGCATGCAGGCCCCGTAAAGATCTGTGAATCATGAAAAAGAGGCCCGCAGGCCTCTTGGTGTGATCACTTGATCGGCTTGAAGCGCATGCGCTTCGGACGCGCGCCCTCTTCGCCCAGGCGCTTCTTCTTGTCGGCCTCGTACTCGTGGAAGTTGCCGTCGAAGAAGAACCACTGCGAATCGCCTTCGCAGGCCAGGATGTGGGTGCAGATACGGTCCAGGAACCAGCGGTCATGCGAGATCACCATGGCCGAGCCGGCGAATTCCAGCAGCGCCTCTTCCAGCGCGCGCAGGGTTTCGACGTCCAGGTCGTTCGACGGTTCATCGAGCATCAACACATTGCCGCCCTGGGCCAGGGTCTTGGCCAGGTGCAGGCGGCCGCGCTCACCGCCGGAGAGCTGGCCGACCATCTTCTGCTGGTCATTGCCCTTGAAGTTGAAGCGGCCCAGATAGGCGCGGCTGGGCATCACGAACTTGCCGACCGTGATGTTGTCCAGGCCGCCGGAAACGTCCTGCCAGACGGTCTTGTCGGCATCCAGGCTTTGGCGGCTCTGGTCGACAAAGGCCATGCGCGCGGTCTTGCCGATCTTGACCGTGCCGCTGTCCGGCGTCTCGGTGCCCTGCAGCATGCGGAACAGGGTCGACTTGCCGGCGCCGTTCGGGCCGATGATGCCGACGATGGCGCCCGCCGGCACCTTGAAGCTCAGGTTGTCGATCAGCACGCGGTCGCCGAAGCTCTTGCTGACGTTCTCGAACTCGATGACCTCATTGCCCAGACGCTCGGCCACCGGGATGAAGATTTCGTTGGTGACATTGCGCTGCTGGTATTCGACGTCCGACAGCTCCTCGAAACGGGCCAGACGCGCCTTGCTCTTGGCCTGGCGGCCCTTGGCATTGGAGCGTACCCACTTCAGCTCTTCCTTCATCGCCTTCATGCGGGCGTCTTCGGACTTCTGCTCGGTCTCCAGGCGCTTTTCCTTCTGGTCCAGCCAGTCGGAGTAGTTGCCCTTCCAGGGGATGCCATGGCCGCGGTCCAGCTCCAGGATCCACTCGGCGGCGTTGTCCAGGAAGTAGCGATCGTGGGTGATGGCCACCACGGTGCCGGGGAAGCGCTGCAGGAACTGCTCCAGCCACTCGACGGACTCGGCGTCCAGGTGGTTGGTCGGCTCGTCCAGCAGCAGCATGTCGGGCTTGGACAGCAGCAGGCGGCACAGCGCGACGCGGCGCTTCTCGCCGCCCGACAGCACGCCGATCTGGGCATCCCAGGGCGGCAGGTTCAGCGCATCGGCGGCCAGTTCCAGCTGCAGATCGGTGTTCTCGGAGCCGGCAGCGGCAATGATGGATTCCAGCTCGCCCTGCTCGGCGGCCAGCGCGTCGAAGTCGGCGTCCGGCTCGGCGTAAGCGGCATAGACCTCGTCCAGGCGCTTCTTGGCCGCCAGCACGCCGCCGATGCCCTCCTCCACCGCTTCGCGCACGGTCTGGTCCGGGTTCAGCTTGGGTTCCTGCTCCAGATAGCCGATCTTGATGCCAGGCATCGCGATGGCCTCGCCTTCGTACTCCTTGTCGACGCCGGCCATGATCTTCAGGATGGTCGACTTGCCCGAGCCGTTGACGCCCAGCACGCCGATCTTGGCGCCGGGGAAGAAGGACAGCGAGATGTCCTTCAGGATGTGACGTTTGGGGGGAACCGTCTTGTTGACGCGGTTCATTGAAAAGACGTACTGAGCCATGCTGGGTCCTGAGAGGCTTAAAAATCTGCAGGCCCGTCAAGGGCCTGCTGAGTCTTGCGAGAGCCGGTCGGATCGACACGGCCTAAGCCCCTATTGTCGCTGCTTTATGCACACCTCATCCAGGCTTTGCCGCCGCCAACCCCGGCAGCCGCCGGCCCGGCCGCTATAATCAAGCCCAACGCTGCGCATCACAGTCTTTGCGCGGCGTTATTTTTTTGAGCTCAAGCACGCTCCTTGCATGACCCGAAGACTGGCGCCCCCTGAAGGCGCGGTCATGCTCACAGGGCACCGTGCACACATTGCAGTCGATGACATTTGATTCCCTGGGCCTGGCCGCCCCCCTGTTGAAGGCCATTGCCGACGCCGGCTATACCTCCCCCACCCCGATCCAAGCGCAGGCCATTCCGGCCGTCCTCCAGGGCGGCGACCTGCTCGCCGGCGCCCAGACCGGCACCGGCAAGACCGCCGGTTTCACCCTGCCGCTGCTGCACCGCCTGTCGACGGGCGCGCCGGCCACCAACAAGCGCGGCAAGCCGGCGATCCGCGCGCTGGTGCTGACCCCGACCCGCGAACTCGCGGCCCAGGTCGAGGAAAGCGTGCAGACCTATGGCAAATACCTGCCGCTGAAGAGCATGGTGATGTTCGGCGGCGTCGGCATGCAGCCGCAGATCAACCGCCTGCGCGACGGCGTCGACATCCTGGTGGCCACCCCCGGCCGCCTGCTTGACCACGCCCAGCAAGGCACGCTGGACTTGAGCCAGGTGCAGATCCTGGTGCTGGACGAGGCCGACCGCATGCTGGACATGGGCTTCGTCCATGACATCAAGAAGGTGCTGGCCCTGCTGCCGGCCAAGAAGCAGAGCCTGCTGTTCTCGGCCACCTTCAGCGACGACATCAAGAACCTCGCCGACCGCCTGCTGAACCAGCCGGCGCTGATCGAGGTGGCGCGTCGCAACCAGACCAATGAGTCGATTGCGCAGAAGGTCCACCCGGTGGGCCGCGAGCGCAAGAAGGAACTGCTGGCCCATCTGATCAAGCAGGGCGACTGGGATCAGGTGCTGGTCTTCACCCGCATGAAGCATGGCGCCAACCGCCTGACCGACTATCTGAACGACCAGGGCATCAGCGCGATGGCCATCCACGGCAACAAGAGCCAGGGTGCCCGCACCAAGGCGCTGGCCGAGTTCAAGACCGGCGATCTGCAGGTGCTGGTGGCCACCGATATCGCGGCGCGCGGCATCGACATCGATCAGCTGCCCCATGTGATCAATTTCGAGCTGCCCAATGTCCCCGAGGACTATGTGCACCGCATCGGCCGCACCGGCCGCGCCGGCGCCCAGGGCGAGGCGATCTCGCTGGTCTGCGTCGACGAGAACGGCTTCCTGAAGGAGATCGAGAAGCTGATCAAGCGCGAGATTCCGAAGGAAATCATCCCCGGCTTCGCGCCCGATCCGAGCGAGCGCCCCGAGCCCATCGTGCTGGGCCGCATGGTGCTCAACACCAATGGCAGCCGCTCCGGCGGCGGCGGTGGTCGCGGCGGCAACTCGCGTGGCGGCGGCGGCGCGGGCCGCTCGGCCCCTCGCGGCGGTC
>NZ_JAQOWX010000121.1:0-16417 GCF_028462495.1 Paucibacter sp. XJ19-41 | reverse complement strand
CAGCCACAGCGGCTCGATGGGCCGGCCGTCGGGCGCCGACCACCAGACCTGACCCCATTGCAGGCCGGCGCTGTGCCCGGTGATCGCCACGCCGTCCGGCTGGCCGGCCCGCTGCTGCGGCTGCAGCGCCTCAGCCAGCGCCGGCCCGGGGTCGGGTGGTTGCTCCCAGGCGGACTCCATCAGCCGGCGCAGGTCCTGCACATGGTCCATGGCCGGGCGCGCCAGCAGCTGCAGGTCTTGCGCATGCTGCTGTGCGGCGCGTTCCAGCGCGGCCTCGGCTTCGGCCATGCGCTGCTGGTATTGCAGCGCGCTGAGCACCAGCAGCAGCAGGGCCATCGGCGCGACGAACCAGGCCATCAGGCGGCGCGTGGCCGCCAGTTGCTGCAGGGCCGGGTCTTGCGCCGCGGGCATCAAGTGCTGACGAAGACGTAGCCGACGTTACGGACGGTTTTCAGGACTTCGGGCTTGTCGGGGTTGCGCTCGACCTTGCGGCGCAGCCGCATGATGCGCAGATCGATGGAGCGGTCGAACACATCCCAGCCGCGGTTGTGGGCCTGCTCCATGATCTGGTCGCGGTTTAGCGGCCGGTTCGGGTGGCGCGCGAACAGGGCCAGCAGATCGAATTCGGCGGCGGTGATCGTGACCTCCTGGCCCTGCGCATCCCAGAGCTTGCGCTCGTCCAGGTCCAGCGCGCAGGCGCCGAAGGCGACGCGGCGGCCGCTGCCGGCGGGCGCCGTGGCCGGGGTGGCCGCCACGACGGCCTGGGTGCGGCGCAGCACCGCGCGCACCCGCGCCAGCAGCTCGCGCAGATCGAAGGGCTTGGCCACATAGTCGTCGGCGCCCAGTTCCAGGCCGACCACGCGGTCCACCGCGTCGCTGGCCGTGGTCAGCATCAGGATGGCCACCTGCGGATGGGCCTCGCGCAGCCAGCGCGCCAGCGACAGGCCGTTCTCGCCGGGCATGTTCAGGTCCAGCAGGGCCAACTCGGGGCGGGCTTCGGCCAGCAGGCGGCGGGCCTCGGCCGCATCGGCGGCGCAGCGCACCGCAAAACCCTGGCGTGTGAAGTATTCGGCCAGCAGCTCGCGCAGCTCGGCTTCGTCGTCAACCAGCAGCAAGGAGGTCGGAGGGCTCATGGGCGGGGCAGAGGACGTGGCGACCGGGCGATCATGCCAGCCGGCGGCCCAGCGCAACACCGGCCAAACCCCGCATCAACGCGCGCCCGACGCCCGATTCCTGGATCGGCGCCGTCAGCTCCAGCAGGTCTTCGGCAAAGGCCTCGCTGCGGGTCAGGGCCGGGCGGGTGTCGACGAAGCTCAGGCTCTTGAGCCGCTCGCGGGTGCGCTCCTCGGCGCGCTGCAGCGCGGCATGCTTTTCGATGCGGGCGGTGATCTGGCCTGCCAGCAGGCGTTCACAGGCGGGCCAGATGGGATTGCTGAGGGCTTGCGGCATGGCGGTGCTCCCGGGAGTGGATGGGAGGACTGTCGATGGGGCTGGTATCAGGCGGATTTCCAGCACCAGGGGCTTTGTTTCAAATGTTTCCTGTCCCCGGCCTCGGCTTCGTCTGGATCAAGAGGATCGCCATCTCACTTCGCTAAGATGGCCCGAGGTTCCGGAGATCAGCATGGCCCAGCACAGTCCCACCCAGTCCGACATCTTTCTCGCCCCGACGCCGCTGGCTCCGGTGGCCTCGCTGCCGGCCCAGGACATCAGCGCCGAGGTGCTGCAGGAGAAGTATGCCAAGGGCGAGGAGCGCACGCTGGACGAGCTGCGCCAGCGGGTCGCCCGTGCGCTGGCCGAGGCCGAGGAACCGGCCCAGCGGGGGGCCTGGACGGCGCGATTTTTCGAGGCCCAGAAGCGCGGCTTTATTCCGGCCGGCCGCATCCTCTCGGCTGCCGGTACCGAGCTCTCGGCCACGCTGATCAATTGTTTTGTGCAACCGGTCGGCGACTCGATCGCCTCGGTGGAGGATGGTCATCCCGGCATCTACACCGCGCTGACCGAAGCCGCTGAGACCATGCGCCGTGGCGGTGGAGTCGGCTACGACTTCTCGCGCATCCGCCCCAAGGGCGCCTGGGTCGGCTCGACGCAAAGCCATGCCTCGGGCCCGGTCAGCTATATGCGGGTGTTCGACCGCAGTTGCGAGACGGTCGAGAGCGCCGGCAGCCGGCGCGGCGCGCAGATGGGCGTGCTGCGCTGCGACCATCCGGACATCGTCGACTTCATCCGCGCCAAGGACCAGGGCGACCTGAAGAACTTCAATATCTCGATCGGCGTCACCGATGCCTTCATGGAGGCGGTGCTGGCGCGCGGCCTGGTGGAGCTGGTGCACAGGGCCGAGCCCGGCCCGGCGCAAAAGGAGGAGGGCGCCTACCAGCGCGATGATGGCCTGTGGGTCTATCGCAAGCTGGCCGCTGCCGAGCTTTGGGACCAGGTGATGCGCTCGACCTATGACCATGCCGAGCCCGGCGTGCTGTTCCTGGACCGCATCAACGCCGACAACAATCTGCACTACTGCGAGTCGATCGCGGCGACCAATCCCTGCGTGACGGCTGATACCTGGGTGATGACGGCCGACGGCCCACGTCAGGTGCATCAGCTGCTCGGCCGGCGCTTCACGGCGGTGGTCGATGGCAAGCCCTATGCCAGCGAATCCGAGGGATTTTTCCCGACCGGCCACAAGCCGGTGTTCAAACTCGGCCTGGCTGAGGGTCAGGTCGTGCGGTTGACGGCCGATCACCCGGTGCGCAAGGTCATGCGCAAGACCCGCTACCTGGTCGAGAGTGCCTGGGTGCCGGCCGGCGAGCTGCAGCCCGGTGACGAACTGGTGCTGCATGACCACCGAGCGCTGGAGGGCTGGGACGGGCACGGCACGGCGGCCGAGGGCTATTTGCTGGGCCTGTTGATCGGCGATGGCACGCTCAAGACCGACAAGGCGGTGCTGTCGGTGTGGGCACCGGAGCTGAAGGTGGTGGGCAGCGATGTCGGCCCCAGTGAGCACCGCCCGGCCGGTTTGGGCGCTGTGATGGCGGCGGCGGAGGCGGCTGCCGCCACGCTGGTGCATCGCAGCGATTTCAAGGGCTGGCAACGCCCGATTGCCGGCAGTGGGGAGTTCCGCCTGGCCTCGACCGCGCTGCGCGATCTGGCGCTGCAGATGGGGGCGGCGCCGGGCCACAAGTGCATCACGCCGTTGATGGAGACCACCTCCTCGGACTTCCATCGTGCCCTGCTGCGTGGCCTTTTCGATGCCGATGGCTCGGTGCAGGGCAGCCAGGACCAGGGCGTCAGCGTGCGTCTGAGTCAGGCCGATCTGGCGAACTTGCGGGCGGCGCAGCGCATGCTGCAGCGCCTGGGTATTGCCTCCTCCATCTACCGTGAGCGCCGGCCGGCCGGCCGGCGCCCGCTGCCCGATGGGCGGGGTGGCCGGCGCGACTATCCGACTCAGGCCATGCATGAGTTGATCATCAGCGGCGCCAATCTGCTGCACTATGCCGAGCTGGTGGGCTTCGAGGATCTGGCCAAGCGCGAACGCCTGGAACAGCTGTTGGGCAGTTACCGGCGCGAGCTCAATCGCGAGCGCTTCGTCGCCACCGTCGAGTCGCTGACGCCGGACGGCAGCGAGGATGTGTTCGACGTCACGATCGAACACATCCATGCCTTTGACGCCAACGGGCTCTATGTCCACAACTGTGCTGAACAACCCTTGCCCCCCTACGGCTGCTGCTGCCTGGGCTCGATCGACCTGACCCGCTTCGTGCGCGAGCCCTTCGGTGCCAAGGCGGCCTTCGACGAGGCCGGTTTTGCCGAGGTCTGCGCGCTGGCCACCCGGATGCTGGACAACGTGCTGGACGTGACGCCCTGGCCGCTGCCCGCCCAGGCCCAGGAAGCCGCCAACAAGCGCCGCATCGGCCTGGGCTTCACCGGCCTCGGCGATGCATTGGTGTTGCTGAACCTGCGCTACGACAGCGAGGCCGCGCGCGAGCAGGCCCGTCGCATCAGCGAGCTGATGCGTGACGCGGCCTATGGCGCGTCCGCTGATCTGGCGGCCGAGAAGGGTCCGTTCAAGCTCTTTAATGCCGATCTCTATCTGTCCGGCGGCAGCTTCGCGACACGCCTGCCGCAGGCGCTGAAGGACAAGATCCGCGCCCAGGGCCTGCGCAACTCGCACCTGTTATCGATCGCGCCGACCGGCACGATCAGCCTGGCCTTTGCCGACAATGCGTCCAACGGCATCGAACCGGCCTTCAGCTGGGCCTACACGCGCAAGAAGCGCCTGGGCCAGGCCGAGGGCGGCGGCTTCAAGGAATACCAGGTCGAGGACCATGCCTGGCGGCTCTACCGCCATCTGTTCGGCACCGAGACCGCGCTGTCGCCGGCTTTTGTCACCGCGCTGGAGCTCAGCGCGGCCGACCATGCGGCGATGGTGGCGGCGGTCGCGCCGTATATCGACACCTCGATCTCGAAGACGGTCAATGTGCCGGCCGACTACCCCTATATCGACTTCCAGGACCTCTACACCCAGGCCTGGAAGAGCGGGCTCAAGGGCCTGGCGACCTACCGGCCCAACAGCATCCTCGGCTCGGTGTTGAGCGTCGAGCCGACCGTGACGGCGCCCGAGCCGCTGAAGCCGGTGGTGGCCGAGGACGGCAGCAACCAGCGCCTGCGCGTCGAGCGCCTGCCCAAGCAGGTGTTGGCCTCGCTGCGCTGGCCCAGCCGGCCCGAGCTGCCCGGTGGCAACCCGGCCTGGAGCTATATGATCCGCCACCCGCACGGCGACTTCGCGCTCTTCGTCGGCGAGCTGCCGGCCGAGGGGCCGGATGCCGGACTGTTCGGCAAGACCCTGCCCTTCGAGGTCTGGATCAACGGCGCCGAGCAGCCGCGCGGCCTGGCCGCGCTGGCCAAGACCCTGTCGATGGACCTGCGCACCAACGACGCCGCCTGGCTGCGCCTGAAGCTCGACGCGCTGGCGACAGTGGCCGAGGAGCGCGCCTTCGAGATGCCGATGCCGCCGGGCGGCGACAAGCGCCTGTTCCCCGGCGTCGTGGCCGCGACGGCGGCCGTGATCCGCTGGCGCTGCGAGCAGCTCGGCGCGCTGCAGGAGGGCGGGCCGACCCCCGTCATCGACGCGATGTTCAGCCGCGAGGAGCCGCGCACCAGCACCATGGGCACCCTGGCCTGGGCGGTTGACGTCGACAACCCCGCCACCGGCGAGCAGTTCACGCTGACGCTCAAGGAGGTCAGCCTGCCGACCCCCGAGGGCGGCCACATCACCCGGCCCTGCGCGATGGGCTTCTCGGGCAACTACCCGAAGGCGCTGGACGGCATGGCGCGGCTGCTGTCGCTGGACATGCGGGTGATGGACCCGGCCTGGATAGGCATGAAGCTGCGCAAGCTGCTGAATGTCGGCGAGCCGCTGGGCCATTTCATGGCGCCGGTGCCCACGCTGTCAGGCGAGCGCCGCCAGCAGATCTGGCCCTCGACGGTGGCGTATGTGGCCCGGCTGATCATCCACCGCTATGCGATGCTGGGCGTGCTCGACGAGCAAGGTCAGCCCCTGGTCGAGATGGGCCTGCTGCAGGCCCCGGTCGCCAAAGCCGCCGTCGGCCTTAGCGTCCAGCCCCAGGCCGGCAAACCCTGCCCGGAATGCGGCAATGCGACCATGATCCACAAGGACGGCTGCGACTTCTGCACGGCTTGTGGGTATGTGGGGCAGTGTGGGTAGAGAAGACTCATGGCGAGCCTTTGTCAACCAGCGTCGAGAAGACATAGCCCTCACTGCGTACCGTCTTGATATAGCGTGGCTCGCGCGCGTCGTCGCGCAGGCGCTGCCTGAGGCGACTGATCAGCAGGTCGATCGAGCGCTCGAACAACTCGGCCTCGCGGCCCTGGGTCAGGCCCAGCAGCTGGTCGCGGCTGAGCACCTTTTGCGGGTGATCCAGGAAGACGCGCAAGAGCCGGTACTCGGCGCCGCTGAGCGGCACCACCACATCCTGGGCGTCGACGAGCTGACGCGCGATGGTGTCCAGCTGCCATTCGCCGAAGGCCAGCACGGAGGTGTTCTCGGTCTCCCGCATATTGGGTGGCAGCATGCGTGTGCGCCGCAGCACCGAACGCAGCCGGGCGAGCAGCTCGCGGGGTGCGAAGGGCTTGACCAGATAGTCGTCGGCGCCCATTTCCAGGCCGAGGATGCGGTCCGCCTCCTCCCCTCGGGCGGTCAACATCAGGATGGGGATGGCCTTGTGCTTGCCGCTGCGCAGATCCCGGCAGAGCGTCAGGCCGTCTTCGCCGGGCAGCATCAGGTCGAGGATGATCAGATCGAACGGCCCCGACTCTTCCAACGCGGCACGCATATGCCGCCCGGTCGGTACCGCCACCACGCGCAGACCGTTGCGGCTCAGGTATTCGGTCAGCAGGCTGCGAATCTCCCGGTCGTCGTCGACCAGCAGCACATGATCGCTCGGCTTCGCTTGCATCAGACGTTCTCCCGCTGAGCGATTCTCTCAACCAAATGTGAAGGCGTAGGCGCGTGCGCCGGGATCGAGGAACTCGATCTCGAACAATCGCTCGCCGGACTGCTGCTGCTGTCGCAGCAACTGGTAGAGCCGGTGCCCGTTGATGGTGCCCCGGCCTTCGCGGTCGATGTCGGTGCCGTGGTCGTCCAGCGGCGGCTTGCCGTCGATGCGGACGCGAAATCGCACCGGCTGGCCGTCGTCGGCTGATCCCAGCACCATATGCAGATCGCGGGCCCGAAAGCGCAGCATGACTCGGCCGCCACCGGCGAGCCCCAGCGCGCTCTCGTCCTCCACCTGCCAGCGGCCGTCCAGCGCCCATTGCTGCCCGCGCAGCGGCGATGCCCCGCGATAGTCATGGGCTCGCCCGCGAACCAGCCCCCCGGCCGGCGCGAAGCCCTGTGCTTGGGCGAAGCCGAGATAGGTCTCGTGCGAGGCGGCGCGTGTGTCCGGGGGCGCGGCCTGGGTGCCACTGCCCTGGGGCGCGGCCAGTTCCTCGGAGAGCTGGGTCTGGCCCGCCTCGCGCAGCAGTTGCTGGATCACGCGCTCCGACTGTGCATAACTGCCCTCGCCGAACTGGTGATGGCGGATGCGCCCCTGCGCGTCGACGAAGTACAGGGCCGGCCAGTACTGGTTGCGGAAGGCCCGCCAGATCTTGTAGTCACTGTCGACGGCGACGGGGAAGCTCACGCCCAGGTCCTGGCTGGCACGCAGCACATTGCTGAGCTTGCGCTCGAAGGCGAACTCGGGCGTGTGCACGCCCAGCACCACCAGCCCGGCGTCGCGGTACTTGTCGGCCCAGGCGCGCACATAGGGCAGGGTGCGCAGGCAGTTGATGCAGGAGTAGGTCCAGAAGTCGACCAATACCACCTTGCCGCGCAGCGAGGCCGTGGTCAGCGCCGGCGAGTTGATCCAGCCGACGGCGCCGTCCAGCGCCGGCATCAGGCCTTCGACCGGCAAGGCGGGAGACCGTGTGCGCGGCGTGTCGGCCGGCGGGCTCGCCGAGCCGGACTCCGTGGCGCCACCCAGCCGCTGCAGCAGCAGGTTCTCCAGCGCCGCCGTCGGTCCGGCGGACAGACGTGCGAGCAGCCCGGTGTCGGCACCCAGCGCGATGCCGCTGACGGAGGCCAGCACCGCAACGCCAGCGATGCGTCGCAGCAGCGCGCCGCCACGCAAGGACAGCGGCGCCGCCTCGCCGATGCGGCGGCCCAGCAGCAACACGACGGCCAAGGCGCTGCAGGCGCCGGCCGCATAGGCCAGCAGCAGCAGCGCACTGCCGACGCTGGCGCCGTGCAAGGCGGCGCCTGTCAGTATCAGGCCCAGTATCGGACCGGCGCAGGGTGTCCACAGCAGCCCGGTGCCGACGCCTTGTGCCAGCGCGGCCCATCGCGAGTGGTTGCCGTTGCCGGCGGGGCTGGCGGCGACGAGGCGGCCGCCCAGCGCTAGCCAGGGCCGGCTCAGCCAAGCGGCCAGCGAGGGCCACAACAGGCTCATCCCAAACAGCGCGAAGGCCGCGAGCGCCAGCCAGCGCATGGTCTCGTGGGTCGCCACGACCCAGCCGCCGCCCACGGCAGCCAGCGACGCGACCGCAGCGAAAGCCAGTGCCATGCCGGCCAGCAGCGGCAGGCCGTGCGAGCCGAAGGGGCGGTCGGCCCGACTGAGTACAAAGGGCAGCACCGGCAGGATGCAGGGGCTGAGGAGGGTGAAGACGCCGCCCAGATAGGCAGCCAGCAGGATCAGCATCGGAGGTTCTCGGTTCTTTGGGGTGGGGACGCGCGCGCTTGCGTTGCGGTGTCGTGGGGCGCTTGCTAGAGGCTCAGCGTGAGGCGTGCTTCGAGGCCGCCACCGGGGCGATTGATCAGCGCCAGCCGCGCCCCCATCGCCATGGCCAGCTGATTCGCGATCGCCAGGCCCAGGCCGGTGCCGCCGGTACTGCGGTTGCGCGACCCCTCCAGCCGGTAGAAGGGCTGCAGCACCGCGTCGAGCTGCTCGGCCGGTATCCCCGGGCCATCGTCCAGCACCGCGATGACCAGGCCCTGCGGTTCCGTGCGCACCTGCACCCGGACCTCGCGGCCGAACTTCAGCGCGTTGTCGATCAGATTCATCAGGATGCGGCGAAGCGCATGGGGCCGCGTCAGCACAGGCTCGCCCACCCGTCCTTCCAGCTGCACCGCCTGGCCGCTGTCCTCGTAGTCGGCGCTCATGCTGGCCAGCAGCGCGTCGATGTCCAGGCGCCGTGGTGTCTCGGTGTCGCCATGCAGGGTGCGTGCATAGCTGACGCCCTCCCTGACGAGCGCGTCCATCGACTCCAGGTCCTGGCGGAACTTCTCCCGGTCGGTCTCGTCACCCAGCATGTCGGCGCGCAAGCGCATCCGCGTGATGGGCGTCTGCAGATCATGCGAGATGGCCGCGAGGATCTCAACCCGCTCGTTCGTGTAGAGAGTGATGCGGCGCTGCATCGCGTTGAATGCACGTGCGGCCCGAGCCACCTCGCTGGGCCCGGCCTCGTCCAGCGTCAGGCCTTTTAGGTCCGGCCCCAGCGCATCGGCCGCCGCTGCCAGCTGCTGCAGCGGGCGCGTGATCAGCCGCACGGCGAGCCAGGCGCAGCCGGCCAACACCACCAGCTGCAAGGCCAGCGCCCACAGCACCCAGGCAGAGATGGGCCGCTCGACGCGCCGGGCATGCACGATCAGATCGCTGCCGTCGCTCAGCCGGATTTGCATCTGCAGGCTCTGGTGCAGCTCGGGCGGTTGAACGACCTCGATCACCGGGAACGGCTGCACCGCCTCGGTGATCGCTGTGGCAAAACTGCGCATCGATGCCGAGGCAGGCGCGTCACCCTGCACTGTGCCCGTGAGAGCAAAGCGGTAGTTGGGGCGTTCGAGCCGGTCCAGCCAGTCGGCGCGCTCGGCGGCCGGCAGCCGGTTCAGGACCGCCACCGAACTGGCGATGTCCAGTTCGATGCCGGTCATCATCAGCGCGCGCATCGCCAGGTCGCGCTCGTAGCGGNTCGGCGGCCGGCAGCCGGTTCAGGACCGCCACCGAACTGGCGATGTCCAGTTCGATGCCGGTCATCATCAGCGCGCGCATCGCCAGGTCGCGCTCGTAGCGGATCGACGCGAAGGCCAGCAGCTGCGTGATCGCCAGCCCGACGATGATGATCAGCGCGACGCGCGCGAACAGCGTGCCCGGCACCCAGCGGCGCCAGCCGCTGGCGCTCGGGATGCCGGGTGGGTCAGTGCGGGTCTGCATGCCAGGTCCTTTGCGGCCGCGCCACCGGGTGCGAGCTCACACCAGCTCGGTCGCGATGTCGATATTGCCACGCAAGGCCTTGGAGTACGGGCAGGTCTGGTGGGCGGCATCGATCAAGGCCTGGGCCGCGTCGCGCGGCAGGCCGGGCAGGCTGACCTGCAGGCGCGCCTGCAGGAAGAAGCCGCCCTCACCGGTGCCGAGATCAATCTCGGCCGTCACCGCGACATCGCCGGGCAGGTTCACGTTGAGCTGCCGTGCCGCGTGGCCCATGGCGCCGATGAAGCAGGCCGACCAGCCGGCACCGAGCAATTGCTCGGGATTCGTGCCGGGGCCGCTGCTGCCGGGGCGGGACAGCCGGACATCCAGGCGGCCGTCGGCACTGCGCGCCGCGCCCTCGCGGCCGCCGGTGGTGTGGGTGCGGCCGGTGTAGATGACTTGATCGATCTTGGACATGAGAATGCTCCTGAACTGAGGTGGAGCCTGCATTGTTTGGGCGCGGCCGCCTTTTTTGCGCCGTTCTCGTGTGCCTGTGTAGCGCTTGTGGCAGGGCCCTACAGTACGTTACATAAGCCCTCAAAGCGAAGACGCTTCAGGGTCAGGTCTTGCTGCTAGATGCTCGAAACAGCGAGAAGTCCTTGCGGGTCAGACCATGCCTCTTGCTATCCCGCCGCGGTTAAGCGTCTCCGCTCTTGTGAAAGAGGTCCTTGATGATGGCCACGCCCGCTTTGCGCGGGTGCGCCAGGACTTGCACGGCTTGCCCGGTTTCAAGCGCGAGCACCTGCCGGGTTTGATGAACCGGCTGCCAGGAGCGATGGCTGCTGCCGTTGAGTTCATACGAGAAGTCAATGCGCCCGCGATCTTTCGCGAGCTGGATCTGCGTGATGCGCCCGGTGGACGGAACACCGCTGCGAAACAGTGCCAGCACGCGCAGACAGCGCCACATGAGGAGGCCGGCACACGCCAAGGCAAGAGGCAGCCCGACCTCCAGCAGCAGCGCCCATTGGGAGCCGGCGACCGGAAAGACGTGCGGATACAGCGCCGCAATCACAAGAATCATCGGCAGGCCGATCGCGGCAAAGAGTGCTGGCCAGTCTGTGTTCACGATGCCAAGGAGGCTGGGGCGCATGGTGGTGGTGCCTGGGGTTTGAAAGGGGCTGCGTTGCGGGCCGTGAGCCCGATGGAGGCGCGCGTGCCGCCGATTGGATGCAGGCGCGCGCCTTCCGTCAATCATCCTTGTGGGGGGCTCGGTCCTGGCGGCGCACCTGTCACACTGTGCATGGCAAAACCTGACCCCGCTTTTGCTATCCTGCCCCGATGCTGAACTTCCCCGCCCCGCTTCGCCCCGGCGATCTGATCGCCGTTACCGCGCCTTCGTCGGGCGTGCCCGCGGCGCTGCATGCGCGGCTGGATCTGGTGATCGAGCATCTGCGGGCGCAGGGCTACCGGGTGGTCGAGGGGGCGTGTCTGCGCGCCGAACACAAGGATGCCAGCGCGCCAGCGGCCGAGCGGGCGGCCGAGCTGATGCGCTTTCTGACCGACCCCACCGTCGCGGCGGTGCTGCCGCCCTGGGGCGGCGAGTTGGCCACCGAGCTGCTGGACCGGCTGGACTTCGAGGCGCTGTGCGGGCTGCCGCCGAAATGGCTGCTGGGTTTCTCGGACCTGAGCACGCTGCAGCTGCCGCTGGCCCTGTGCAGCGGCTGGGCCTCGGCCCATGGCGCCAATCTGATGGACCTGGTGCCCAGCCAGACCGACCCGCTGACCACCCAGGTGATGGCGGTGCTGGCGGCCGACTGGCGCGAGCCGGTGCTGCAGCGGCCGGGCCCGACCTACCAGGGCAGCTGGGGCGATTTCGCGACCCGGCCCGATGTGCCGCTGTTGCTCAGCGAGCCGGTGGCCTGGCAGCGGCTGGACGGCGGCACGGCGCCGCTGAGCCTGCAGGGCCATCTGATCGGCGGCTGCATCGACACCATCGCCTGGCTGGCCGGCACGCGTTATGGCGCGGTGCCGGACTTCATCCGCGCTTGCGGCACAGCGGGCACGCTGCTGTATCTGGAGAACTGCGAGCTGAACCCGCCGACGCTGGCACGCGCGCTGTGGAGCCTGCGCCGCCACGGCTGGTTCGACGGCCTGGCCGGTCTGCTGATCGGCCGCAACAGCGGACCCGAGGCGCCCCAGGCCGACGCCCTCTCATACCGGGATGCGCTGGACTCGGTGCTGGGCGAGCTGGCCTGCCCGGTGTTGATCGACCTGGACATCGGCCACAAGATGCCGCAGTTCACGCTGATCAATGGCGCGCTGGCGAGCGTCAGTTTCGCGGACGGGCACGGCGCGCTGGTGCAGCGGCGCTAGACCCGGCGTCCGGCACGGCGCCGGTCTCTTTTCGCGCGGCGGCGCGCAGCCCCTGGCGCTGGCGCTCCAGCGCGCCGGATGCGGCCGCTTTCAGCAGGCCCTGGAAGGTCGGACATTGCGCGTGGCTGGGCGCGCTGCAGGCGGCGGCGTGCCTCAGGCCGCGGCTGATGGCCCGCAGCTGCCGGATGGTCTGGTCGATATCGTCCGCCTTGGCCGCGAGCAGCTCGCGGTCGATGCGGGGCGGGCCGCTCGGGGACAGCATGGCGCCGATCTCGTCCAGCGACAGCCCGCCCGCCTGCCCCAGCGCGATCAGCGCCAGCTGGTCCAGCACCGCGGGCGCGAAGCGGCGTCGCGTGCCCTCCGGCCCCAGCGAAGCGATCAGCCCGCGCTTCTCGTAGTAGCGCAGCGTGGAGGCGGCCAGGCCCGAGCGTTTGGCGACTTCAGAGATGTCCATGCGTTTTGAGTCCAGGCAATCGCCGCTTGACTTGAAGTTGACTTCAACTTCTATCCTGAGCACAAGTCGCCATCAAGTCAACCGCAAAGGCATCCCTCGCATGACATCGCTCCAGGACATTTCTCGCGTCGCCCTCATTGGTGTCGGCGCCACCCTTGTGATGGACGGTTGGCTTTGGCTGCTGCGCCGCCTGGGTGTGCCGACGCTGAACTTCGCGCTGATCGGGCGCTGGGTCGGGCATCTGCCGCGCGGCCGCCTCCGCCATGCGCCGATCAGCGCCGCCGCGGCCGTGCCCGGGGAGCTGGCGCTGGGCTGGCTGCTGCACTACGGGACCGGCATCGTGTTTGCGGCTTTGCTGGTGGGTGTGCAGGGCCTGGGCTGGGCCCAGCAGCCCACGCTCGCGCCGGCGCTGGTCTGGGGGGCGGCGACCGTGCTGGCACCGCTGTTCGTGATGCAGCCGGCCATGGGCGCGGGCATCGCATCGTCGAAGACGCCGACACCGTTGAAGAACTGCCTGCGCAGCCTGGCCAATCATCTGGTCTTCGGCCTGGGGCTTTATCTGTCGGCCGCCGTGCTGAGCCGCCTCTGATCCTGCCGGCCGACGCGGAGATGCAATCACCACATCCCTTCCGGGCCCCTGGCGGGTCCGTCTTCCAACTGAAACCGGAGATTTCCATGATTCCCAAGAAGTACGCCCCCCTGCTGTTCGGTCTGATCCTGTCCGGCCTGATGTCGCTGCTGGTCTCGGGTATCGCGACCTGGCGCTCCCTCGGCCTGTCGCCCGACTTCGCCAGCCTGTGGATCGCCGCCTGGCTGACCGCCTGGCTGGTGGCCTTTCCCGCCGTGCTGCTGGTCGCGCCGCTGGCGAGGAAGGCGGTCGAGCGCATGACGACCAAAGCCTGAGGGGCTCGCGGCCGGGCCGCGCGGTTTTCTGCGCGCCTGTCGATCCCCAAGTTAGGCGCTTGGGCCCGCAGGGTCCGGCCCGGGCTTGATGTGATACTGAGCCCAGCATGGACCGCCCGCCACCCCCCGAGTCGCTGACCGCCCTCCTGCGCGCCGCCCACGGCGGCGACCGGGCCGCCGCCGACCGGGCCTTTGCCGAGCTCTATCCGGACCTGCTGCGCATCGCCCGCGCCCGCCTGCGCAGCAGCCACCGGCCCGATACCCTGCTCGACACCCAGGCCCTGGTGCACGAGAGCTTTTTGCACTTCGTCCAGGGCGCCCGTCTGGCGATAGCGGACCGCAAGCATTTCTTCGCCTACGCCGCCAAGACCATGCGCCACATCGTCATCGACTTTGCACGCCACCGCAACGCGGCCCGGCGCGGCGGTGGTGGGCAAGACCTGACCCTCGATACCCAGCGCGCGGCCGATGTGGGCGCGGGGCAGGGTGCCGATGCCGCCGCCGTGCTCGATGTCGAGCGCGCGCTGAACGAGCTGGAGCTGCTCGATGCCAAGCTGGCTCAGGTGGTCGAGATGCGTTATTTCGGCGGCTGCACCGATGCCGAGATCGCGCTGGCCATGGACATCAGCGACCGCAGTGTGCGCCGCTACTGGGACAAGGCGCGCGCCTTCATGCGGCTGCGGCTGCAGGGCGATGCCTGATGCGCGCGCCGGTCGACGCCGCCGCCTGGGCCCGGATCTCGCAAGGCTTTGACGAGGCGCTGGACCTGGCGCCGGCGCAGCGCGCGGCCTGGCTGGCGGCGCTGGAGGCCAGCGAGCCCGAGATCGGCGCAGCGCTGCGCCGCCTGCTCGCCGCCCATGAGCAGGCCGATGACGGCCGGCTGGCGGCCGCGCCCTCGGGCCTGGTGGCCCAGGCCTTGGTCGAACGGGCCGGGGCGGCGCTGCTGCCGGGCGCGATGGTCGGCTGCTACCGGCTGATCGAGCCGCTGGGCCAGGGCGGCATGGCCAGCGTCTGGCTGGCCGAGCAGACCGAGCATGTGCTGCGCCGTGTCGCGCTGAAGCTGCCGCATCGCGGCCTGGGTCTGGAGACCGACGAGACGGCGGCCCGACGCTTCATCCAGGAGCGCGATCTGCTGGCGGGGCTGGAGCACCCGCATATCGCGCGCCTGTATGACGCCGGCTTCGCCGCCGACGGCCAGCCCTATCTGGCGATGGAGTGGGTGCCGGGGCAGACGATCACGCGCTATGCCGATCAGCAGCGCCTCGATCTGGCGGCGCGGCTGCGGCTGTTTCTGCAGGTGCTCGGCGCGGTCGGCCATGCGCATGCGGCCCTGGTCATCCACCGCGACCTGAAGCCCTCCAACATCCTGGTGACGCCCGATGGCCAGGTCAAGCTGCTGGACTTCGGCATCGCCCATCTGCTGGGCGCGGCCCTGCCGCTGGACGGGCACTCGTTCACGCCCGATGCGGCCGCGCCCGAGCAACTGGCCGGGCGCAGCCTGGGCACCGCCTCGGATATCTACTCGCTGGGCGTCGTGCTCTACGAGCTGCTCAGCGGCCGGCGGCCCTACCGGCTGCCGGCCGGCTCGGCCGAGGCGATGGCGGCGGCGCTGGCGGGCTTGAGCATCAGGCCGCCGAGCAGCTGGCGCCGCGCGCTGGCCGGTGATCTGGACGCGCTGGTGATGTGCTGCCTGAGCCAGGATCCGGCCGCTCGCTATGCCAGCGTCGAGGCCCTGGCCAAGGACATCGAGCGCCATCTGGCCCGCGAGCCGCTGGCGGTGCGCGGCCGCTCGGCGGCCTATCTGCTGGGGCGCTTTCTGAGCCGCTACCGCTGGTGGGTGGCCGGCGGCGGCCTGGTGTTCGCCTCGCTGGCCGGCGGCTTGGGGCTGAGCCTGTGGCAGATGCAGCGGGCCGAGCTGCAGCGCACGGTGGCCGAGCGGGCGGCGGCGCGCGAGGAGGCGTTGCGCTACCAGCTGATCGGCCTGTTCCGCAGCGCGATTGCCGATCCCGCAGCGGCGTCGGCGGCCGGCCCGCTGACCGCCAAGGCCATGCTGGACCGCAGCGCCGCCCGGGTGATTGCCGAGTATCGCGACGACCCGCAACGCGCCGGCAAGCTGACGATCACGCTGGCCGATCTGTACGGCGCGCTGGGCGATGTCGAGGGCCAGCTGCCCCTGCTCGAAGGCTTTCTGGCGGCGGCCGGGCCGCAGGCCGATGCGCAAGACCTGGCCCTGGTACGGCAGAAGCTGGCCAATATCGAGCTGCTGCGCGGCCGCGTGGCGGCGGCTGCGGCGCTGCTGGCCCAGGCCGAGGCCTTCTGGGCGACCGAGCCGGCCGCCCATCGCGAGCCGCTGCTGGAGGGCTTGCTGATACGCGGCAGCCTGCAGCGGGCCCAGGGCGACCTGGCGGGCTCGCTGGCGACCTTTCGCAGCGCCATCGCCCAGCGCCAGGCGCTCTCGGGCGAGCGGCACCGCGAGACGGCCCTGCTCTACAACTCGATGGCCATCACGCTGACGGCGGCCAACCGGCTCGACGAGGCGCTGGCCGCCTACCGCCGCACGCTGGCCATCTTCGAGCAGCTGGGCCGCGCCGAGGACCTGGACGCGCTGGTGATTCGCGGCAATACCGGCACCCTGGCGCTGCGCCTGGGGCGGCTGGCCGAGGCCGAGCCGGTGCTGAAGAGCGCCTTCGAGGCTCAGCGCCGGCGCGGCGGGGATTCGGCGGCGGTGGCGGCCGCGATGGGCATGTATGGCGCGGCGCTGAGTCAGCGCGAGCGCTGGGGCGAGGCCTTGCCGGTGCTGCGCGAGGCCCTGGCCCTGGCCGAGCGCTTTGCCGGCCCGGCCAGCCCCTTGGCGCTGCGCGGCCGGCTGTTCCTGGCCGAGGCCCAGCTGGGCTCGGGCGATCTCGCCGGCGCCACCGCCAGCCTTGATGCGGCCCAGGCCCGGCTGGCCGAG
>NZ_JAQOWX010000120.1:0-16510 GCF_028462495.1 Paucibacter sp. XJ19-41 | reverse complement strand
CGCATCCGCCTGAAGGCCTTCGACTACAAGCTGATCGACCAGTCGGCGCTTGAAATCGTGGAAACCGCCAAGCGTACCGGTGCCATCGTCAAGGGCCCCGTGCCCCTGCCGACGCGCATGGAGCGTTTCGACATCCTGCGTTCGCCGCACGTCAACAAGACTTCGCGCGACCAGTTCGAAATCCGCACCCACCAGCGCCTGATGGACATCGTCGATCCGACCGACAAGACGGTTGATGCGCTGATGAAGCTCGACCTGCCTGCCGGCGTCGATGTGGAAATCAAGCTGCAGTAATCGCAGTAGAGCTGTCGGAGATGACAGCTTCAAGAAGGGTGGCCCGCAACGGCCGCCCTTTTTGTTTGGCGATGCCTGGCGTGCCCTTGCGTAATTCCTAGGGTTCACGCTATACTCGCCAGCTTTTCCGCGCTGGTTCGTCCTGCGCGGGATTTGGCGCAGGGCCGGTTCTTGACTTGTCGAGATTCGGCGCTGCACTTATCGGCCCGACCAATCGATGTCGGGTGTACGTAAATGGCTTCCTGCGCGAGCAGAGGGGCTGGAGAAAAACCATGAGTCTAAGCAATCGTCTCGGATTGCTGGGCCGCAAGGTGGGCATGATGCGCATCTTCACGGACGATGGCGACGCCATCCCTGTGACGGTGCTGGATGTGTCCAACAACCGCGTGACCCAGATCAAGACTGTAGAAAACGACGGCTACAGCGCCATTCAAGTGGCGTTCGGTACGCGCAAAGCTTCGCGCGTCACCAAGCCGGAAGCCGGTCACCTCGCGAAAGCGGGCGTTGAAGCCGGTCGTATCCTGAAGGAATTCCGTGTCGACGCCGCCGTCGCTGCCGAATACAAGGCGGGCGCCCAGGTGCCGGTCTCGCTGTTCGCTGCCGGCCAGACCGTTGACGTGCAAGGCACGTCCATCGGTAAGGGCTTCGAAGGCACGATCAAGCGTCACAACTTCGGTTCGCAACGCGCTTCCCACGGTAACAGCCGCTCGCACAATGTTCCTGGCTCCATCTCGATGGCGCAGGATCCGGGCCGCGTGTTCCCTGGCAAGAAGATGTCGGGCCATATGGGCGACGAAACCGTGACCACCCAGAACCTGGACATCGTGCGCGTTGACGAAGCTCGTCAGCTGCTGCTGGTCCGCGGTGCTGTGCCGGGCGCCAAGAACGGCCACGTGGTCGTGCGTCCTGCTGTCAAGGTCAAGCTCAAGAAAGGAGCCAACTGATGCAGCTCGAGCTCCTGAATGAGCAAGGTCAGGCCACCGCCAAGGTGGATGCTCCTGACACCGTCTTCGCTCGCGATTACAACGAAGCCCTGGTGCACCAGGTGGTCGTGGCCTTCCAGGCCAATGCCCGCCAAGGTACCCGCGCCCAGAAGGATCGTGAACAGGTCAAGCACTCGACCAAGAAGCCGTTCCGTCAAAAGGGAACCGGCCGCGCACGTGCCGGTATGACGTCCTCGCCGCTGTGGCGCGGGGGTGGTCGGATTTTCCCGAACATGCCGGACGAGAACTTCACGCACAAGCTGAACAAGAAGATGTACCGCGCCGGTATGGCCGCCATCCTCTCGCAGCTGGCTCGTGAAGGCCGCCTGTCGGTGGTCGAGGCGATCGATATCGAAGCCCCGAAGACCAAGCTGCTGGCTGCCAAGTTCAAGGCCATGGGTCTGGAGTCGGTGATGCTGATCGCCAACGAAGTCTCCGACAACATGCTGCTGGCCTCGCGCAATCTGCACAATGTGCTGGTTTGCGAGCCGCGCTACGCCGATCCGCTGTCCCTGGTTCACTACAAGAAGGTGTTGGTGACCAAGGCTGCGATGGAGCAACTCAAGGAGATGCTGGCATGAGCGCCCCCACCAAGTATTCCGAAGGCCGTCTGGCCTCCGTGCTGCTGACTCCCATCGTGTCCGAGAAGGCCACGTCGGTTGCCGAGAAGCACAACCAAGTGTTGTTCAAGGTGCTGCGCGACGCCACCAAGCCCGAGATCAAGGCCGCTGTTGAACTGATGTTCAAGGTCGAGGTCGAGGCTGTGAACGTCGTCAACGTCAAGGGCAAGGTCAAGCGCTTCGGCCGTTCCATCGGTCGCCGCGACCACGTCAAGAAGGCGTATGTGTCGCTGAAGGCGGGCCAAGAGCTCAACTTCTCCGGGGAGGCTGCGTAATGGCCGTCGTTAAAGTCAAACCGACCTCGCCCGGCCGCCGTGCCGTGGTCAAGGTGGTGCACAAGCACCTGCACAAGGGCGCGCCCGAGGCGTCGCTGCTTGAGCCGCAAAAGCAGAACTCTGGCCGTAACAACAACGGTCACATCACGATTCGCCACAAGGGCGGTGGTCACAAGCACCACTACCGCGTGGTCGACTTCAAGCGCAACAAGGACGGTATCCCGGCCAAGGTTGAGCGCATCGAGTACGACCCGAACCGTACGGCCCACATCGCTCTGGTGTGCTATGCCGACGGCGAGCGTCGCTACATCATCGCTCCGCGTGGTCTGGAAGTCGGTGCAACGATCTTGAGCGGCGCGGAAGCCCCGATCAAGGCCGGCAACACGCTGCCGATCCGCAACATCCCGGTGGGTTCGACGATCCATTGCATCGAGATGCTGCCTGGCAAGGGTGCGCAGATCGCGCGTTCGGCCGGCGTGTCCGTGGTGCTGATGGCCCGCGAAGGTGTCTACGCCCAGCTGCGCCTGCGCTCGGGTGAAGTGCGCCGCATCCACATCGACTGCCGCGCCACGATCGGCGAGGTCAGCAACGAAGAGCATCAGCTGCGCCAGTACGGCAAGGCCGGTGCAATCCGTTGGAAGGGTATCCGCCCGACCGTTCGCGGTACGGCGATGAACCCGGTGGATCACCCGCACGGTGGTGGTGAAGGTCGTACCGGCGAAGGCCAAGCGCCTGTGTCGCCGTGGAACACCCTCACGAAGGGCTACCGCACTCGTAACAACAAGCGTACGCAGACGTTCATCGTTTCGCGTCGCAAGAAGTAAAGGGTAGGCCATGACTCGTTCATTGAAGAAGGGCCCGTTCGTTGACCATCACCTGTTGGCCAAGGTCGACAAGGCGGTTGCCAACAAGGACAAAAAGCCTATCAAGACCTGGTCGCGTCGCTCGACGATCCTGCCCGAGTTCATCGGTCTGACGATCGCTGTGCACAACGGCAAGCAACACGTGCCGGTGTATGTGTCTGACCAGATGGTCGGCCACAAGCTGGGTGAATTCGCACTGACCCGCACCTTCAAAGGCCATCCGGCCGACAAGAAGGCCGGGAAGAAGTAAGGATGCCAACGATGGAAACCAAAGCAATCGTTCGCGGCGTTCGCCTCTCGTGTGACAAGGGTCGCCTGGTGGCTGACCTGATCCGCGGCAAGAAGGTGGACCAGGCGCTCAACATCCTGGAATTCACCCAGAAGAAGGCAGCCGTGATCATCAAGAAGGCGCTCGAGAGCGCCATCGCCAACGCCGAGCACAACGACGGCGCTGACATTGATGAACTCAAGGTCACCACGATCTATGTGGAGCAAGGTGCCACTCTGAAGCGTTTCTCCGCTCGTGCCAAGGGCCGCGGTAATCGCATCAGCAAGCCCACCTGCCACATCTTCGTGTCGGTCGGCAACTGAAGGCTGAAAGAAGACTATGGGACAAAAAATCCACCCAACCGGCTTCCGCCTGCCCGTCACCCGTAACTGGGCGTCGCGCTGGTACGCGTCGAACCAGAACTTCGCCACGATGCTGGCCGAAGATCTGCGCGTTCGCGAGTTCCTGAAGGCCCGCCTGAAGAGTGCCGCCGTGTCGCGCATTCTGATCGAACGCCCCGCCAAGAACGCCCGCATCACCATTTACTCGGCACGTCCGGGCGTGGTGATCGGCAAGAAGGGCGAGGACATCGAAAACCTGAAGGCCGAACTGACCAAGCGTCTGGGCGTGCCGGTGGCAGTCAACATCGAAGAAGTGCGCAAGCCCGAAATCGATGCTCAGCTGATCGCCGACTCGATCACCCAGCAGCTGGAAAAGCGCATCATGTTCCGTCGCGCCATGAAGCGTGCGATGCAGAACGCGATGCGCCTGGGCGCCCAGGGCATCAAGATCATGTCTGCCGGCCGTCTGAATGGCATTGAAATCGCTCGTACCGAGTGGTATCGCGAAGGCCGTGTGCCGCTGCACACCCTGAAGGCTGACATCGACTACGGCTTCTCCGAAGCGAAGACCACCTACGGCGTCATTGGCGTCAAGGTCTGGGTCTACCGTGGTGACCGCCTCGCCAATGGCGAAGCGCCGGTGATCAATACGCCGGCAGGTGCCGAAGACGACCGTCGTCCGCGTCGCAACACCCGTCCGGGTGCACCGACCGGCCGTGGCCGTCCCGGTGGTGATCGTGGTCCGCGTGACGCCGCCCCGGCAGCTGACGCAGGCGCCGCCGGCCAGCCCGCCGCCAAGCGCGTCGTCCGCAAGCCCGCCGCCCCCGTGGCCGGCGAGCCCAAAGGAGAATAAAAAATGCTGCAACCAGCTCGTCGCAAATACCGCAAGGAGCAAAAGGGTCGCAACACCGGTGTTGCAACCCGCGGCGCTGCCGTGTCTTTTGGCGATTTCGGCCTGAAGGCAACTGAGCGTGGTCGTCTGACGGCCCGCCAGATCGAAGCTGCACGTCGTGCGATCTCGCGCCACATCAAGCGCGGTGGTCGTATCTTCATCCGCATCTTCCCGGACAAGCCGATCTCCCAGAAGCCCGCCGAAGTCCGTATGGGTAACGGTAAGGGCAACCCTGAGTACTACGTCGCTGAGATTCAGCCTGGCAAGGTGCTCTATGAAGTCAACGGTGTGCCGGAAGCCCTGGCTCGCGAAGCGTTCACGCTGGCTGCTGCAAAGCTGCCGCTGAGCTGCACCTTCGTGACCCGCCAGGTCGGCAGCTGAAGAGGAAAGACACCATGAAAGCATCTGAACTGCGTGGCAAGGATGTCGCTGCCTTGGAAAAGGAAGTGACCGACCTGCTGAAGGCCCATTTCGGCCTGCGCATGCAAAAAGCGACGCAACAATTGACCAACCACACCGTGTTGGGCAATACGCGCCGTGACATTGCTCGCGTCAAGACCGTGTTGGCCGAGAAGAAGAAGGGAGCCGCGAAATGACTACGCAAGCTCAAGAAAAGAACACGCGTACCCTGATCGGTCGCGTGGTCAGCGACAAGCGCTCCAAGACCGTGACCGTGCTGATCGAGCGCCGTGCCAAGCACGAGCTCTACGGCAAGATCGTGGCCCGTTCCCGCAAGTACCACGCCCATGACGAAAAGGGCGAGTACAAGATGGGTGATGTGGTCGAGATCGCCGAAGGCCGTCCGCTGTCCAAGACCAAGAGCTGGGTCGTGACCCGTCTGGTCGAGAAGGCGCAAGTCGTTTAATCGCCGCTGAAGTCCAGGCTGTTGCGGGGTTTTGTGCTCCGCGATGGCTCAGACGGCCGGAACGCTGGAATACTGGCGTCCGGCCGTTTTTCGTTGTGAACAAGGAGATCAACAATGCTGAAAGTCGGAGACCAGCTGCCCGCAGGCACGCTCAATGAATTCAGCGAGGTCGAGGGCAATGGCTGCTCGCAAGGCCCCAACAGCTTCGACATCGAGAAGGCCACCGCCGGCAAGAAAATTGCGATCTTCGCGCTGCCCGGCGCGTTCACGCCCACCTGCTCGGCCCAGCATGTGCCTGGCTATGTGCAGCAGGCCGAGGCCTTCAAGGCGGCCGGTGTCGACGAGATCTGGTGTGTGTCTGTCAATGACGCCTTCGTGATGGGCGCCTGGGGTCGCGAACAGAAGACCGCCGGCAAGGTCCGCATGATGGCTGACGGCAGCGCTGACTTCGCCAAAGCCACCGGCCTGACGCTGGACCTGATGACACGGGGCATGGGTCTGCGCTCGCAGCGCTACTCGATGCTGGTCGTTGACGGCGTCGTCAAGTCGCTGAATGTCGAGGCGCCCGGCAAGTTCGAGGTCAGCGATGCTGCCACCTTGCTGGCTCAGGCCAAGGCGCTCTGAACTTTCACGGATCGGGCTGGCATCGCGGGGTCCGCGGTGCTGGCTTGCAAAGTTCTTCGGGGTTAACGCTTGACATGAGCGTAGGCCCTGACGCATAATCCAAAGCTTCGCCGAACGTCAGGCGCACTTTCTAGTGCGTTATGGCCTCGGGTTCGCCCATAACTGCCGGGCGCAAGGGTCTCAAAGATCCGAGCGAACGGTCCACGGGCCCAAGACTGACCGCTGAAGGTGGCTGCAAATTGGTTGCGGCGCTGGACGAGGGAAAAGTTGGGGACAGACATGATTCAAATGCAATCGCGGCTCGACGTCGCGGACAACACTGGCGCTAAATCCGTCATGTGCATCAAGGTGCTTGGCGGGTCCAAGCGTCGTTATGCCGGCATTGGCGACATCATCAAGGTCAGCATCAAAGAAGCTGCTCCGCGCGGTCGCGTCAAAAAAGGCGAGATCTACAGCGCGGTGGTGGTTCGCACTGCCAAGGGCGTGCGCCGCCAGGACGGCTCTTTGGTCAAGTTCGACGGCAATGCCGCCGTGCTGCTGAACGCCAAGCTGGAGCCCATCGGCACTCGTATCTTCGGCCCGGTGACGCGTGAACTGCGTACCGAGCGTTTCATGAAGATCGTGTCGCTGGCGCCTGAGGTGCTCTGAGCACAGCCACAGACAAAGGTATTGCCATGAACAAGATTCGTAAAGGCGACCAGGTCATCGTGTTGACCGGCCGCGACAAGGGCAAGCGCGGCACTGTGTCGCAGCGTGTCGACGACGCCCACCTCGTGGTGGACGGCGTCAATGTCGTCAAGAAGCACGTCAAGCCCAACCCGATGAAGGGCACCACCGGCGGTGTGGTCGATAAGACGATGCCGATCCATCAATCCAACGTGGCGATTTTTAACGCTGCATCCGGCAAGGCCGATCGCGTGGGCATTAAGTTGCTCGCCGATGGCAAGAAGGTGCGCGTTTACAAGTCGACCGGCGAAGAGATCAAGGCTTAAGAGGTCCGACATGGCTCGTTTGCAAGCGTTTTATCGCGAAAAAGTTGTGCCAGGCCTCGTTGAGAAGTTTGGCTACAAGTCGGTCATGGAAGTGCCGCGCATCACCAAGATCACGCTCAATATGGGTGTGAGCGAGGCGGTTGCGGACAAGAAGGTGATGGACCACGCCGTTGGCGACCTCACCAAGATCGCCGGCCAAAAGCCCGTGGTCACCAAGTCCAAGAAGGCAATCGCGGGTTTCAAGATCCGTGAGCAAGTGCCGATCGGCTGCATGGTCACCCTGCGTGGCGTTCAGATGTATGAATTCCTGGATCGTTTCGTGACGGTCGCGCTGCCGCGCGTTCGTGACTTCCGTGGTATCTCGGGTCGCTCGTTCGATGGTCGTGGTAACTACAACATCGGCGTCAAAGAGCAGATCATTTTCCCGGAAATCGATTACGACAAGGTTGACGCGCTGCGTGGTCTGAATATCAGCATCACCACCACGGCCAAGTCGGACGATGAGTGCAAGGCCCTGCTGGCTGCATTCAAGTTCCCGTTCAAGAACTGAGGTGACCTGTGGCAAAACTCTCGATTAAGCAACGTGAGCTGAAGCGCGAACAACTGGTCGCCAAGTACGCCAAGAAGTATGCGGAACTGAAAGCCATCATTGACGACTTCAAGAAGTCGGAAGAAGAGCGCTATGCAGCCCGCCTGGAGCTGCAAAAGCTCCCCCGTAACGCCTACCCGACCCGCCTGCGTAACCGCTGCGAGTTGACCGGCCGTCCCCGCGGCACGTTCCGCAAGTTCGGCCTGGGCCGTAACAAAATTCGCGAGCTGGCCTTCAAGGGCGACATCCCCGGTGTCGTCAAGGCCAGCTGGTAATCGGCAGGTTTAGGAGATTTTCATATGAGCATGAGTGATCCTATCGCCGATATGCTGACTCGCATTCGCAACGCCCAAAGCGTTGAGAAAGCCAGCGTCGTGATGCCTTCGTCTAAGTTGAAGATCGCGATCGCCAAGGTCCTGAAGGACGAGGGTTATATCGATGGATTCGCGGTGCGCGGTGAAGCCGCCCGCCCCGAGTTGGAGATTGCGCTGAAGTATTACGCCGGTCGTCCGGTGATCGAGCGCATCGAGCGCGTGAGCCGTCCCGGCCTGCGCATTTACAAGGGCCGCCACGACATCCCGCAGGTCATGAATGGCCTGGGTGTGGCGATTGTCACCACCCCCAAGGGTGTGATGACCGACCGCAAAGCACGTCAAGCCGGTATCGGCGGCGAAGTGCTCTGCTACGTCGCCTAAGCGCAAGGAGATTTAAACAATGTCCCGCGTAGGAAAAATGCCGGTCGCCGTCCCCGCAGGTGTGGACGTGACGATCACCGCTGAGCAGATCAGCGTGAAGGGTGCCCAGGGCACGTTGGTGCGTGCTGCCAACCCCCAGGTCACCATCAAGAATGAAGCTGGCAAGCTGACTTTCGCCCCCGCCAACGAATCGGCCGATGCCGATGCGCTGAGCGGCACGATGCGCGCACTGGTGGCCAATATGGTCAACGGCGTGAGCAAGGGTTTCGAGAAGAAGCTGAATCTGGTGGGCGTGGGCTTCCGTGCCCAGGCTCAGGGCCAGAAGCTGAACCTGCAGATCGGTTTCTCTCACCCTGTGGTGAAGGACATGCCGGCTGGTATCAAGGTTGAGTGCCCGACCCAGACCGAAATCCTGATCAAGGGCGCGGACCGCCAAGTGGTCGGACAGATCGCCGCTGAAGTGCGCGCCTTCCGTCCGCCAGAGCCCTATAAGGGTAAGGGCATCCGCTATTCCGACGAGAAGGTCTCCCTCAAAGAGACCAAGAAGAAGTAAGGAGCAGCGCAATGTTGACCAAAAAAGAACAGCGCATCCGTCGCTCGCGTCAAACCCGCGCCCGGATTGCAATCCAGCGCGTGGCACGCCTGACGGTGTTCCGCTCCAACCTGCACATCTACGCCAGCGTCATTTCCGACTGCGGCACCAAGGTGCTGGCCAGCGCTTCGACCGCCGAGAAGGAAGTCCGCGCCGAACTGGGTGGCAATGGCAAGGGCGGCAACGTCGCTGCTGCCGTCCTGGTGGGCAAGCGTGTCGCCGAGAAGGCCAAGGCTGCCGGCGTCGAGAAGGTGGCTTTCGACCGTGCAGGCTTTGCCTACCATGGCCGAGTCAAGGCACTGGCCGAAGCAGCCCGCGAAGCCGGCCTGCAGTTCTGACGCAACAAGGAATACGAAATGGCAAAATTTCAACCCCGCGCGCAGACCGAAGGCAATGACGACGGCCTGAAGGAAAAGATGATCGCGGTCAATCGCGTCACCAAGGTGGTCAAGGGCGGCCGTACGCTGTCCTTCGCAGCACTGACGGTGGTCGGCGACGGCGATGGCCGTATCGGCATGGGCAAGGGCAAGGCGAAGGAAGTTCCGGTCGCCGTGCAAAAGGCAATGGAAGCCGCCCGCCGCAATATGGTCAAGGTCGATCTGCGCAATGGCACGATTCACCACAGCGTGAACGGTGACCATGGTGCTGCTCACGTGATGATGATCCCGGCCAAGGCCGGTACCGGCGTGATCGCCGGCGGCCCGATGCGCGCCGTCTTCGAAGTGATGGGCGTGACCGACATCGTGACCAAGAGCCACGGTTCGACCAACCCTTACAACATGGTTCGCGCCACGCTGGACGCCCTGAAGCGTTCCACCACGGCCGCGCAAGTCGCAGCCAAGCGCGGCAAGACAGTTGAAGACATCCTCAACTGAAGCTGCACTGGAGAGACTGATGTCTGACAAGAAAACTTTGACGGTCAAGCTGGTCCGCAGCCCCATTGGTACCCGTGCCTCGCACCGTGCCACCGTGGTTGGCCTGGGTCTGCGCAAGCTGAACAGCACCAGCGTGTTGGAAGACACGCCGGCGGTGCGCGGCATGATCAACAAGATCGCCTATCTCGTGCAGGTGCTGTAAGCGCCACACGAACTGAGGACTAGAAGATGCAACTCAATACCATCAAGCCTGCCGCTGGCGCCAAGCACGCCAAGCGTCGCGTGGGTCGTGGCATTGGCTCCGGTCTGGGCAAGACTGCTGGCCGCGGCCACAAGGGTCAAAAGTCGCGTGCCGGTGGCTACCACAAGGTGGGCTTCGAAGGCGGTCAAATGCCTTTGCAGCGTCGCCTGCCCAAGCGCGGTTTCAAGTCGCAATCGCTGAAGTACAACGCCGAGATCACGCTGAGCGATCTGCAGGTGCTGGCCGGTGACGAGATCGACGTGCTCACCCTGAAGGCCGTCGGCCTGGTTCCCGAACTGGCGAAGACCGTCAAGGTCATCCTGTCGGGCGCTATCAGCCGCAAGATCACGCTGAAGGGCGTGGGCGCAACGGCGGGTGCCAAGGCAGCCATCGAAGCCGCTGGCGGCACGGTCGCTTAATCGAGCTACAGGATAGGCACAGTGGCAACCAACGCAAACCAACTGGCCAAGAGCGGCAAGTTCGGCGACCTCCGTCGTCGGCTTGTGTTCCTGCTGCTGGCGCTGGTGGTGTATCGGATCGGGGCGCATATCCCCGTGCCCGGCATCGACCCGGCCCAGCTGCAGCAGCTCTTCAAGGGTCAGCAGGGCGGCATCCTGAGCCTGTTCAATATGTTCTCGGGCGGCGCGCTGTCCCGTTTCGCTGTCTTGGCGCTGGGCATCACGCCCTACATCTCGGCCTCCATCGTCATGCAGTTGATGACGCATGTGGTGCCGAGCTTGGAAGCGCTGAAGAAGGAAGGCGAAGCAGGGCGTCGCAAGATCACGCAGTACACCCGTTACGGCACCCTGGGTCTGGCCATCTTCCAATCGCTGAGCATTGCGCTGGCGCTGGAGAGCTCGCCGGGTCTGGTGATTGATCCTGGTTTTGGTTTCCGCATGACTGCGGTGACCAGCCTGGTGGCCGGCACGATGTTCCTGATGTGGCTGGGTGAGCAGATCACCGAGCGCGGTCTGGGCAACGGCATCTCGATTCTGATCTTCGGCGGTATCGCTGCGGGTCTCCCGGGTGCGGTGGCCGGGTTGCTGGAGTTGGTGCGGACTGGCGCAATGAGCATCATTGCTTCGATCTTCATCGTGGCCCTGGTGATCGGTGTGACCTACGCTGTGGTCTTTGTTGAACGTGGCCAGCGCAAGATCTTGGTGAACTATGCCAAGCGCCAGGTCGGCAACAAGGTCTATGGTGGTCAAAGCTCGCACCTGCCGCTGAAGCTGAACATGTCGGGCGTGATCCCGCCGATCTTCGCGTCATCCATCATCCTGCTGCCGACCACCGTGGTGAGTTGGTTCGCTACCGGTGATGGCCTGCGCTGGTTGAAAGACCTCGCTGACATGCTGCGTCCGGGCCAGCCTATCTATGTGCTGCTGTACGCTGCTGCCATCGTGTTCTTCTGCTTCTTCTACACGGCGCTGGTGTTCAACAGCCGTGAGACCGCAGACAACCTGAAGAAGAGTGGTGCGTTCATCCCCGGGATCCGTCCCGGCGATCAGACCGCCAAGCATATTGACAAGATCTTGTCGCGACTGACCTTGGCCGGCGCCATCTATATCACCGCCGTCTGTCTGCTGCCTGAGTTTTTGGTTCTGAAGTACAACGTACCGTTCTATTTTGGCGGTACTTCCTTGTTGATCATCGTCGTGGTCACCATGGACTTCTGGGCTCAGGTGCAGTCTTATGTGATGAGTCAGCAGTACGAGTCGCTGCTGAAGAAGGCAAATTTCAAGGCCAGCTGACAAGCTGAGGTAATACCAACGGTTCCAACCGAACCTGAACGGCATGGCGAAAGACGACGTCATTCAGATGCAGGGTGAGATCCAAGAAAATCTCCCCAACGCAACGTTTCGTGTGAAGTTGGAAAACGGGCATGTGGTCCTCGGTCACATCTCCGGCAAGATGCGGATGCACTACATCCGCATCCTGCCCGGAGACAAAGTGACGGTGGAACTCACGCCCTACGATTTGAGTCGTGCTCGCATCGTTTTCCGGGCGAAGTGAGCTTGTTCATTCCCCGGACGCGCTGTTTGAGCGATTTAGAGTAGGTCAAGGAGCAGACCATGAAAGTTTCGGCATCCGTTAAGCAAATGTGCCGCAATTGCAAGATCATCCGCCGCAAGGGCGTGGTGCGTGTGATCTGTACCGATCCCCGCCACAAGCAGCGCCAGGGCTGATTGCTGCACGACACGAGCGAATTAGAGGACGCACATGGCACGTATTGCTGGTATCAACATTCCGCCGCAAAAGCACACTGAGATCGGTCTGACTTCGATCTACGGCATTGGCCGTACGACCGCACAGAAGATCTGCACGACTTGCGGCATCCCGTTCGACAAGAAGGTCAAGGACCTCACCGACGCTGATCTGGAAAAGATCCGTGAAGAAGTGGGCCGCATGACCATCGAAGGCGATCTGCGCCGCGAGATGTCGATCAACATCAAGCGCTTGATGGATCTGGGCTGCTACCGCGGCTTCCGTCATCGCCGTGGCCTGCCGATGCGCGGTCAACGCACCCGCACGAATGCCCGTACCCGCAAGGGTCCGCGCAAGTCGGCTGCGACCGGCAAGAAGTGATCACGCTGCCACAGCATTGAAAGAAGGTTCACATGGCAAAAGCACCTAATAACTCGGCTGCCCAGCGCGTTCGCAAGAAGGTTCGCAAGAACGTTGCCGACGGCGTTGCGCACGTCCACGCTTCGTTCAACAACACCATCATCACGATCACCGATCGTCAAGGTGGCGCTCTGTCCTGGGCCTCTTCCGGTGGTCAAGGCTTCAAGGGCTCGCGCAAGTCGACTCCCTTCGCTGCCCAGGTGGCTGCCGAAGTGGCCGGCCGCGCTGCTCAAGAGCAGGGCATCAAGAATCTGGACGTCAAGATCAAGGGCCCCGGCCCGGGTCGCGAATCGTCGGTGCGCGCTCTGGCCGCATTGGGCATCCGCATCAACTCGATCTCTGACGTGACGCCGGTGCCGCACAACGGCTGCCGTCCTCAAAAGCGTCGTCGTATCTAAACCTCTCGGTTTAGTGCGATAATCGCCGATTCGATTTTCCCAAGCCGGCTGGCGCGCAAGTGCCCGCCGGCCGTTTTGCTGAAGTCGAGGCCTCGGGTGAGCGCAGGCCGACACTTCAATAAGCCCACCGTCTGAGCTGATAAAAACACTGGCCAGACTCGCGCACAAGTCGACGGATTTTGTGCGTCAGATTGAACAAGGACACGCAAAGTGGCACGTTACCTCGGCCCCAAGGCCAAACTTTCCCGCCGCGAAGGCACCGACCTGTTCCTGAAGAGCGCCCGCCGCTCGATCAGCGACAAGGCCAAGTTTGATTCGAAGCCTGGCCAGCACGGCCGCACTTCCGGTCAGCGCACTTCCGACTTCGGTCTGCAACTGCGTGAAAAGCAGAAGGTCAAGCGTATGTATGGCGTGCTGGAGCGTCAGTTCCGCCGCTACTTTGCCGAAGCCGAGCGCCGCAAGGGCTCGACCGGTGTGAACCTGCTGCAACTGCTGGAATCGCGTCTGGATAACGTCGTCTATCGCATGGGTTTCGGTTCGACCCGTGCCGAAGCGCGTCAGCTGGTCTCGCACAAGGGCATCACCGTCAATGGCGAAGTGGTCAACATCGCTTCCTACCTGGTGAAGGCCGGTGACACCGTTGCCGTGCGTGAGAAGGCCAAGAAGCAGCTGCGCATCGTTGACGCATTCAAGCTGGCCGAGTCCATCGGCATGCCTGCCTGGGTGCAGGTGGATGGTACGAAGCTGGAAGGCGTGTTCAAGAAGGCTCCCGACCGCGACGAGTTCGGCGCCGAGATCAACGAATCGCTGATCGTTGAGTTGTACTCGCNGCGTGTTCAAGAAGGCTCCCGACCGCGACGAGTTCGGCGCCGAGATCAACGAATCGCTGATCGTTGAGTTGTACTCGCGTTAATCGAAGTGATCCGGCCGGGCGGCTCGTCAGGAGCGCGCTCGGCCTTGCCGTTTTCTTCGGCTTTATCTCGTCCGGGCCGGGCCCGTTCCGGCCGCGCCCGGTTGGTCCCTCAGCCTTATCGGTGTAACGAACCGAGGGTATTGAAAGAAAGACCTCATGCAAACAAACCTGCTGAAACCCAAATCCATCAATGTGGAGCCCCTGGGCGGCCATCGCGCCAAGGTGACGCTGGAGCCGTTCGAGCGCGGTTATGGCCACACCCTGGGCAATGCCCTGCGCCGTGTGTTGCTGTCCTCGATGGTGGGTTACGCGCCGACTGAAGTGACGATTGCCGGCGTGCTGCACGAGTACTCGGCCATCGACGGTGTGCAAGAAGACGTGGTTCACATCATGCTGAACCTCAAGGGCGTGGTGTTCCGCCTGCACAACCGCGAAGAAGTGACCCTGGTCCTGCGCAAGGAAGGTGAAGGCCCGGTCACGGCTGCCGACATCCAGACTCCGCATGACGTCGAGATCATCAATCCCGAGCACGTCATTGCCCACCTGTCGCAAGGCGGCAAGCTGGACATGCAGATCAAGGTCGAGAAGGGCCGTGGCTATGTGCCGGGCACGATGCGCCGCTATGGCGACGAGCCGACCAAGAGCATCGGTCGCATCGTGCTGGACGCTTCGTTCTCCCCCGTGCGCCGCGTCAGCTACGCCGTCGAGAACGCCCGCGTCGAGCAGCGTACCGATCTGGACAAGCTGGTCATGGAGATCGAGACCAACGGCGCCATCTCGCCCGAGGAAGCGATCCGCGCTTCGGCCAAGATCCTGGTTGAGCAACTGGCCGTGTTCGCACAGCTGCAGGGCACCGACCTGGTCGATGCCTTCGACCAGCCGGCCCAGCGCTCCAGCAGCTTCGACCCGATCCTGCTGCGCCCTGTCGATGAGCTCGAGTTGACCGTTCGTTCGGCCAACTGCCTGAAGGCCGAGAACATCTACTACATCGGCGACCTGATCCAGCGCACCGAAACCGAGCTGCTGAAGACCCCGAATCTGGGTCGCAAGTCGCTCAATGAAATCAAGGAAGTCCTCGCTTCGCGCGGCCTGACTCTGGGCGCCCGCCTGGAAAACTGGCCGCCGCAAGGTCTGGACAAGCGTTAATTAGTTTTTGAAAGAGGGTGGCGTCAAGCCACCCGGTGCCCCCGGGCAGTACCTGATACGGCTGCTGGGATCAATCTAGAAAGGAAAAGCACCATGCGTCACCGTAACGGCCTCCGTAAGCTCAACCGCACCAGTGAACACCGCAAGGCAATGCTGCGCAATATGTGCGTCTCGCTGCTGCAGCACGAAGCCATCAAGACCACGGTCCCCAAGGCCAAGGAACTGCGTCGCGTCGTCGAGCCCCTGATCACCCTGGCCAAGGAACCCACGCTGGCCAATCGCCGCCTGGCTTTCGACCGTCTGCGTGACCGCGACATCGTCACCAAGCTGTTCAACGAACTGGGCCCGCGTTTCAAGGCGCGTCCGGGCGGCTACACCCGCATCCTGAAGATGGGCTTCCGTGTTGGCGACAACGCGCCGATGGCCTATGTGGAGCTGGTTGACCGCGCTGAAGGCGAGACCGCCGGCGAAGCCGTCGAGTAAATCGACAACGCTTGCGCTCCAGCCGTCCCGGTCGGAGCGTTCGCCCAGAGAAGGCCGGCTTGATGCTGGCCTTTTTTACGTCTGTACCCGCAGCAATGGTGACGAAGTCACCGAACTGCGCTATACTGCTAGCTTCAGTCGCGGGGTGGAGCAGTCTGGTAGCTCGTTGGGCTCATAACCCAAAGGTCGTAGGTTCAAATCCTGCCCCCGCAACCAGAGAACATTGAAAAGGGCCGCTTGTCTTTGAGCGGCTTTTTTGTCGGCGCGATGAGTGGGTCCGACGTTAAGCAAGAACAGTCGCGGGGTGGAGCAGTCTGGTAGCTCGTTGGGCTCATAACCCACAGGTCGTAGGTTCAAATCCTGCCCCCGCAACCATCAAGTACAAACGCCCTCGCATGCTGCGAGGGCGTTTTGCTTTGTGTGGTTCGATCCGTCAGATCATGCCAGCCAGCGCCTCACCCATCTCGGTCGTCGAGGCCTGGCCCCCCAGATCCCGCGTGCGCGGCCCCTCGACCAGCACTGTCTCGATGGCCTTCAGGATCGCGTCATGCGCGGCCCGCTCGCCCAGAAAGTCCAGCATCAGCGCCGCCGACCAGATCATCGCGACCGGGTTGGCAATGTTCTGCCCATAGATGTCCGGCGCCGAGCCATGCACCGGCTCGAACAGCGAGGGAAACTTGCGCTCCGGGTTCAGATTGGCCGAGGGCGCCAGGCCAATCGTGCCGGTGGTCGCCGGCCCCAGGTCCGACAGGATGTCGCCGAACAGATTGCTGGCCACCACCACATCAAAGCGCCCCGGCTGCAGCACAAAGCGCGCGCTGAGGATGTCGATGTGCTGCTTGTCCACCGTGACCGCCGGATAGCCCTGTGCCACCGCATCGGCGCGGCCGTCCCACCAGGGCATGCTGATCGCGATGCCATTGCTCTTGGTTGCCA